>CAMBPW010000013.1 GCA_945869755.1 uncultured Gemella sp. | reverse complement strand
TCGGATTGTGGTTCCGACATACGCGGGTTCGATTCCCGTCAGCCGCCCCATTTTATATGGCGGTTTAGCCAAGTGGTAAGGCACGGGTCTGCAAAACCTTGATCACCGGTTCAAATCCGGTAACCGCCTTTTGATGTGGGGTATTCAAAAATAGTCATTTCAAGGAAATCTATTTTTGAATAACTCCTTTTTATTTTTATTGAGTATTTGTAATATTTGTGATAATATATTGCATTATATGTGAAAGGAAATATATTGATGAAAAAAATATTTTTAACTATTCTAAGTTTTATTTGTATTATTACTTTAGTTGCTTGTTCAAATAGTAATGCAACTAAAGAAGAAAAAGTTTTAAAAATGGGCTTTGTCCCTTTAAATAATAGCGAAACATTAATTGAAGATGTCAAGCCTATTGCTGAAGCGTTGAGTAAAAAATTAGGAATTAAAATAGAAGCATTCACAGCAAGTAATTACATTGGTGTAGTTGAAGGGATTGGTAGTGGAAGTGTAGATTTTGGATTTATGCCACCATTTGCGTATTTATTGGCGAAACAACAAAGTTCTGCTGATTCATTATTAACTGCTAAAGGAAAAAATGGAGAGCCGGGATATTATTCTTATTTATATGTAAGAAAAGATTCTGGAATTAGTAGTTTGGCTGATTTGAAAAATAAAAAAGTAGCGTTTGTTGATCCTACTTCAACATCAGGATATATATATCCCGCAGCGATGCTAGTTAATGAAGGATTTTCATTAGACAACGATATAGTTACTCAATTTACAGGAGGTCATGACAAAAGTTTACAATTATTAATTAATGGAGATGTAGAGGCAATAGGATCTTATGATAGAATATTGGATAGATATTCAAAAGATTTTCCTACTGCTAAATCAGATGTTGTTGCATTAAAAGAATCAGATATGATTCCTGGAATAACGATAGTAGCTTCTAATTCTATGGATAAAGAAACTAAAGAAAAATTAATTAGTGCATTTAAAGAAATAGAAAATGATAAAGAAACTATGGAATTATTTGAAAAATTATTCAATATAACGGGATTTGTTGAAGTAGATGAAGCTTCATACAAAAAAGTAGAAGAAACTGCAAAAATTATGAATATAGATTTAACAAAAGTAAAATAAAATTACATTAATTTAAAAATACCTAGTAGTTACAATTTTAAAGATAACTACTAGGTATTTTTATTACAAATAACAATATATAAAATAAAATATTAAGGTCTTGCTATTAAAAAAGTTAAATAGAGTGAAAAATAGGTCTTAATAGAAATAAAAATTATCACTAAAAACGCACTTGTTATAGTCTTTTTAAAAGCGATATGAAAAATATTTTTAATTAACTATTTACATAATAATGATTATCAATTATAATATTAATTGTAAAGATAAAATTATTTTACAAATTAATTTTTTAGGAGGAGATATGATGAAAAAGAAAATTTTATCAATACTTACAATATTATTTGCTGTAGTTTTAATATTTACGGGATGTAGTAAAAAAAATGAATCTACAACAACTACTACAACTAGCAACGAAAAAATTAAAATAGTAACAACTACTACGATGCTTAAAGATTTAATTGAAAATATTGGGGGCGACAATGTAGAAGTTGAAGGCTTAATGGGAGAAGGAGTAGATCCACATCTTTATAAACCTACTGCAACTGATGTAGAAAAACTTAATAAAGCAGATGTTATTGTTTATCAAGGGCTTCATTTAGAAGGGCAGATGACAGAAATATTTTCTAAATTGAGTAATAAAAAAATAATAGAAGTAGGAAATGGCATTGCCAAAGATAAACTACTTAAAGATGAAGAAGGTAGTGTAGATCCACACATTTGGTTTGATGTAGAATTATGGGGTTCTGCTGGAAAATACATTACTGATGAGTTAGGAAAATTTTATACTGATAAAAAAGTAACTTTTGAAGATAATTATAAAAAATATAAATTAGAATTAGATAATTTACATAAATATGTAGTAGAAAAAACTAACTCAATTCCAAAAGAACAAAGAGTTTTAGTAACTGCACATGATGCATTTAGTTATTTTGCAGAAAAATATGGTTATGAAGTTCTTGCAATACAAGGAATTAGTACAGAAACAGAAGCTACTACCGCAGATATTTCAAAATTAGCAGATGAACTTTCAACTAGAAAAATTAAAGCTATATTTATAGAATCATCAGTACCAGAAAAAACAGTTAAGGCTTTAGAAGATGCAGTTAAATCAAAAGGTCATGAAATTGTTATTGGTGGTGAATTGTTTTCTGATTCATTAGGTGATAAAGCTACTAACTCAGAAACTTATATTGGAACTGTAAAATATAATATAAATACAATTTCAAAAGCATTACAATAATTTAATTAAAGAACTCAAAATAAATTGAGTTCTTTTTTATATCTTTACAAAAAATCTAAAATGTAATAAAATATAAATATAAGTTCTCCATAGAGAACAAATATAATTTCGGTGAAAATAGGTGATGAAATGTCTATAGCAATAAGAATAAAAAATTTATCTGTTGCGTATGATATAGAGCCTGTTATATGGAATGTTAATTTAGAAATAGAAAAAGGGAAAATTTCAGCTATAGTAGGACCTAACGGAGCTGGAAAATCAACTTTGTTAAAAGCTATTTTAGGATTGCAAAAAACATTAACAGGAGAAATAGAAATATATAATGATAATGAAATATTAAGTTATGTTCCACAAAATAATAGTATTGACTGGGATTTTCCTGCAACAGTTTTTGATGTAGTTTTAATGGGAAGATACCATAAGTTAGGTTGGTTCAAAAGACCTACAAAAAAAGATAAAGAAATAGCAAGAGAAGTTATAAAATTAGTAAAATTAGAAGAGTTTTCAAATAGACAAATTAATGATTTATCTGGAGGACAAAAACAGCGAGTATTTTTAGCTAGAGCTTTGGCGCAAGAAACTAATTTTTATTTATTAGATGAACCTTTTCAAGGTGTTGATGCAATGAGTGAAAAAATGATAGTTGAAATTTTAAAGAAATTATCAAAAGAAGGAAAAACTATAGTTGTTGTTCATCATGATTTGAATACTGTAAAAGAATATTTTGATAATGTTATATTAATTAATAAAAATATAATTTCTAGCGGAAAAGTTGAAGATGAGTTTACAGATACTAATATAAAATTAACTTATTTAGAAAGAGAAAGTTATTTAAAGCAAAGAGGTTTATATAAATGATAAACTTATTAAACAACTACACATTTCAAATAGTAGCTGTAGGATCAACTTTATTAGGTATAATATGCGGGATTATAGGCACTTTTTCCGTTTTAAAAAAAGAATCATTAATAGGGGATACTGTTTCTCATTCTGCTTTACCTGGAATTTGTTTAGCTTATATTTTAACTGGTGAGAAAAATTTAGTAATTTTATTAATTGGTGCATTTTTTTCAAGCATATTAGGAATTTTATTAATTAGATATTTTGAAAAAAAGAGAAAAAATAAATTTGATAATTTATTAGCTTTAATATTGTCGTCCTTTTTTGGTTTGGGAATAGTTTTATTAACTTATATTCAAAAAATGCCTGGTTCTAATAAAGCAGGTTTAAATAAATTTATTTTTGGGCAAGCTGCAGCTATTTTAAAAGAAGATATTTATGTAATATTAATTACATCATTAATTTTAATATTTATTTTGATTATATTTTGGAAAAATTTTAAAGTTTTGGTATTTGATTATACTTATTCAATATCAATATATGGACGTAAAAAAACTTTATTTTATAATTTATTACTTTCGTTTATTACAATAATTTCTATAATAATTGGCCTTGAAATAGTAGGGGCAATTCTTATAAGTGCATTAGTTATAATACCAGTAGTTACAGCTAGACAGTGGACTAATAATTTTAATTTTATGATAATTTTATCTGGTTTTTTTGGAGGAATATCTGGATTTATTGGAACATTATTAAGTTCTAGTAAATTAAATATGCCAACTGGAGCTATAATAATTATTATATTAGGAATAATATTTATTTTTAGTATATTTTTCTCTAACAGAAGAGGCTTGTTTAAAAAATATTTATATAAAAGAAATATACAAAAACTTGTTATAAATGAATTAAATAGTAAAAAAGTAGGTGATAATATTGTTGAGTAATAGTATTGAAATAATTTTAGTAGGTATTTTAGTATGTGCCTGTTGTGCTTTACCTGGAACGTTTTTAGTTTTACGTGGAATGAGTATGATTACTGACGCTATTTCTCACACAGTATTGTTAGGTATTGTAATTGGTTTTTTTATATCTAACAATTTGAATTCGCCACTTATAATATTTTTTTCAGTTGTTGTAGGATTATTTACAGTTTGGTTTACTGAATTGCTTCATAATACTAATTTGTTGAATAAAGATTCTGCTATTGGAGTAGTATTTCCGATATTGTTTAGTATAGCCGTGTTATTAATAACTAAATTTGCGAAGAATACACATTTAGATGTAGAACATGTAGTTTTTGGAGAAATTGCTTTTACTCCATTTGATAGAATAGAAACTTTAAATTATGATTTTGGTCCTAGAGCTATAATTGTTTTATTGGTTATATTTATAGTTAATTTAATTGTAATTTTATTATTTTATAAAGAGTTTATAGTTAGTACGTTTAATCCTGAATATGCAAAAATTATAGGTTTTTCTCCAATATTTATGCATTATTTACTTATGTCGTTGGTTTCATTAACAAGTGTTGGAGCTTTTAAATCAGTAGGAGTAGTATTAGTAATTGCTTTTATGGTAGGACCAACATTAACAGCAAGGCTTATAACTAATAAATTAAGTTTATTAATTGTATTTAGTATAATTATCGGGACTATAAGTAGTATTATTGGTTATTTTTTAGCTATTTATTTTGATGTTTCTATATCAGGTATGCAAGCTACAGTAGTAGGTATTATTTTTCTAATAGTATTTGTGTTTTCAAATAAAATAAGAATATAATTTTATATATTTATTTTTTATAAATAATAAAATTATATTCTTATATTAAAATTTTAAAATAAAAAAACCTACCTTACAAAATTGTAAGGTAGAAATAAGGGAGTAAATATGAAAAGTCTTTATTATAAGCTAGGGATACTTATAATAAAAGAACATGAAGTAATAAATTACTTCATAAGTTATTATAGCATATTAAAAAAAAAATGCAATAGAAAAATTAAAAAAAATATTAAGAAAACGTTATTCTGATTGAATTTTTATCTTTTTTTATATTATTTAAGTATAATTTTGTAATAAAAATATAAAGAGGCATTTTCAAAAATGCCTCTTTATAAATTAAATATATTTTTCTCTAATTATTTTTGCTACTTGTTCGCAATATTTATCTGTTAATTCATCGCTACTTGCTTCTATCATAATACGAATTAAATTTTCTGTTCCAGAAGCTCTAAGTAAAATTCTTCCTTTATCAGCAAGTTCTTTTTCTACTTTTTTACATTCTGCTAAAACTTCTTCATCGTTCATTACAACATTTTTATCTGCTACTTTTATATTAACTAATTTTTGTGGATATATTTTCACTTGACTAGCTAATTCTTTTAATGTAGTATTTTTTTCTTTTACTATAGATGCTAATTGAACGGCTGTTAATATTCCATCACCAGTAGTAGCGTGTTCAGATAATATTATATGTCCAGATTGTTCTCCGCCGATAGAGTAGTTATTTTTTCTCATTTCTTCAACAACATATCTATCTCCGACAGATGTTTTAACTGATTTTAGTCCCGCTTCTTCTATTGATTTGTAAAATCCTATATTACTCATAACGGTAGAAACTACCATATCATCTTTTAATTTTCCTTGTTCTTTAAGGTGTTGAGCTATAATAAACATTATTTTATCGCCGTCAACAAAATTTCCTTCACTGTCAACTGCTAAAACTCTATCTCCATCTCCGTCAAAAGCGAAACCTAATTCTACATCATTTTCTTTAACATATTTTGCTAGAGTTTCTAATTTTGTCGAGCCAACACCATCGTTAATATTTGTTCCAGTTGGTTGACAACCTATAGTTTTAATATTTGCATCTAAATCTCCAAATATAAAAGGTGCGATATTTACTGTAGCACCATTAGCACAGTCAAGAGCAATTTCCATATTTTCTAAATTTATGTTTATAGAATTTTTTATATGTTGAATGTACTTTTGTGATAGTTCTAATGAATTATGAACACGACCAATTTTATTAAAAATAGTATTTTCTATTTCATTTTGATTATCAATATATTCTTCTATAATTAATTCTTCACCATCAGTTAGTTTAAAACCGTCTTTTCCGAAAATTTTTATTCCATTATCTTCATATGGATTGTGAGAAGCAGAAATCATAATTCCACTATCTGTTTCTAATGTGCTTGTTAAATATGCGATTGCAGGTGTAGGAATTACACCGGCTAATAATACATTTACACCAGTGCTAGTTAATCCAGATACGAGAGAACTTTCTATCATATCGCAAGATATTCTAGTATCTCTTCCTATTATTACTTTTGGACTATCATTTTTTGAAATAAGAAGTTTTCCTAATGCACGCCCAGTTTTATAACTTAACTCTGCAGTAAGAGTTTCCCCAGCAATACCTCTTATACCATCAGTTCCAAAATATTTTCTCATAGTATGTAATTCTCCTTACTATTTTAATAAATTGATATTACTATAATAGTCGTTATAAGTCAAGAAAATATAATTTATTAATTAATAAAAAGAGAGTAACTCAAAAATTATGATTTCAAATAAATCAATCTTATTGAGTTGCTCTCACACAATTTATTATACTTAAAAAAATTTTTTATAAAGTAAATTTTAAAATCAATAAACTAAAGTCTATAAGTAGTTATATTACTTATGTGGCTTTTAATTTTTTTATTTATTATTTTAAATTATTTATCATTAAATTTTTCAATATCTTTTATTACTGGCTCGATTTGATTTTCTCGTTTGAAATAACCTTCTTTTTTATAAACTATTAAACTTGATGCAATCATATGTGCAGTTATAGGCGAAACTATAAATAAAAATACTATTGTTAGAATTAATTTTGTTTCAAAATAGTTCATATATTTATAAAAGTATAAAAAGCCTGCAATAAGTATAAGTTCTACTGCGAATGATCCTGTAACACCTGCTGCATGAAGTTTTGTTAGTTCATCGGGTAATTTTATAAAACCTAGCATTGTGCTTATCATTGCAAAAATAGCTATTATTATTAATGCTATTATAATTACTGTTACTACATTATCTATTATTATCTTCATCGAAAATCTCCTTTCTAGCAAGGAATCTAGTAGTAACAACAGTTCCTATAAAACATATTATTGCAATAATCATAATAAGAGATATATATGATTTTGTTTTGTAGTACATACTTATTAAAACTATTGCAGAAATTAAGGGCATAGATATTAAATCACTTGCTAGTATTTTTTCATAAATACTTTTTTTCGTAACCATATAGTAAAGTAAAAATATTATCATAATAAATGAAGTTATGATACCGGCGATAATTGTTATATTTAAAAGTTTATCCATTAATATTGACCTCCAATATAGCTTTTTCAAAACTTGATTTTATTGCTTCAATTTCTGCTTGAATGTCATCTGTATCTATTCTGTGAATAAATAGTTTTGAATTGTCATAGCTAACATTTACTGTTACAGTTCCAGGCGTTAAAGTAATCATATTAGCTAACATAACTATTTGCCAATTTTTTTTGACATCTAAAGGATATTCAAAGATTGCAGGATTAACATCTAAATTTTTTTTGAACATTAATTTAAAAACTGCAATATCAGCTTTTATAAGTTCAATTATAAACATAGAAATTAATTTTAACCATTTATAAATATAAATAATATATAGTTGTTTTCCAGGTAACTTGCTTCTTAAAATAAATAAAATAACTATTCCCCAGAAAAATCCTACTGAAAAATATTCGTAGTTATAACCATTAGAGAAAAACATCCATAAAAAACCGATTAAAATATTTATTAAAAATTGTTTTGTCATAGTAGTTTATCCTTTCTTTAAAATTATTTCTATATATTTTTCAGGTTCTAATATTATTGATGTAGTTTGTGATAAAAATTTGTCAATAATATTATTACTAAAGCCGACAATTATTGCAACTGCTAATAAAGTTATTATAGGGAGTAATAAAGTTTTAGATAGTGGTTTATATTCAATATTTGTATTTTCTTCTCCATAAAAAACAGTTAAGAAAATTTTAATTAATGAATAAAATATTACTAATCCAGAAAAACTAACTACAATTGCTCCAAACATATAATTTTCTTGAATTAAACCTTTGATAATTAATGCCTTACCATAAAAACCACTAAAAGGTGGAATACCAGCTAAACATAGTATTGTAATAAAGAATAACCATGTAAAAGTAGGGTATTTTTTCAATAAACCATAATTTTTAATATATTTTGCATTGCAAATATAAATAATAATTCCGATAATAGTGAATAGTACAGATTTTAATAAAATATCATTTATTAAATATAATATAGTTCCCTTAATACTAAAAATATTTAATGGAACTATCCCGACTACCATAATTCCAAGTGATATGACTATATTAAATATTACTATTTGTTTCAAATCTTTTTGGAATATTACGCCAATACAACCTACAATTATTGATATTATTCCTAAATATAATAAAAAGTATTTTATAAATGTAGATTCATAATAAAACAAACTGTAAGTTCGCATTATTGAATACAAACCAACTTTAGTTAGTAATGCTGAAAAAATTATTGATACAGCTATAGGTGGAGCAGCGTATGCTCTATTCATCCAAGTGAATAAAGGGAATAATGCACCTTTCATAGCGAATACGAAAATCATAACAGCACCAACTAAATATAATCCTCGTTTGTCATCTAGTGAAGTAATTATTTTTGATATGTGAGCCATATTTAAACTTCCTACTATCGTGTATAAATAACCTACACTTATAACAAACAAACTACCTGCAAATACATTCATAAGAACATAACTTATTGATGATTTAAGCTGTTCTTTTGTAGAGCCTACTAATAGTAATAAATAGGAAGCCATTAGTAGAATTTCATAAAAAACAAATAAGTTAAAAATATCGCCTGTAGTAAATGCACCGTTAATTCCAGTCATTATTAATAAAAAACCAGGATAAAAGAAGCTACTTTCGCTTGCGACATCAATTGATTTAAAAGAATATATTAAAGTTGCTAAAAATACTATTGAAGATGTCAATACTAAAATTGAACTAAGACCATCTAGTGATAGAGTTATACCAAATGGAGAAATCCAATTTCCCATTTCTAAAAATAGTATTTTACTATCTTTTATTTTTATTAAACTTATTGTAGAAAATATTATAACTATAACATTAGCTATTAATGTTAATTTTTTTTGAATAGAAATTTTATTTTTAAAAAATATTGTTATTGCAGCAAAAAGTAAAGGTATAAAAATAGGGAAAACTGGTAAATTACTAGACATTTTCAGTAGCCTCCTTTAAACTTTCTGTATCTTCTAATATATTTACATTATCGCTATTTTTTAATTTATAGTTTGCAATATATATAGAAATTAATAAACAAGTTACTGCAAATCCAATAACTATTGCTGTAAGTATTAAGGCTGCCGGTACAGGGTCAATATAATTATTACCTAATTCAGATATTATAGGTATATCACCTTCATATAAACCTCCTGCAATTAATATTATTAAATTAGCGGCATGACCAAAAAGCCCAACTCCTATTATAATTCTTATTGTACTTTTAGAAAGCATTAGATATACTCCAAAACCGACTAAAATTCCACATAAAATAATCATATAAAATTCCATTATTTAGCGTCCTTTCCAAAAGATAAAATAACAGTCATAAGAACACCAACAACTACAAAATAAACTCCAAGGTCAAATATAGCAGCTGTATGTAGTTCTACTTCTCCAATTAGAAAAATATGTGCATGTGTAAAATGATGTTTGAAAAAATTTTGACCTAAAAATAATCCACTCATCGCAGTAGAAATGGCAAAAATTAATCCTAGTGCTGTTACATAAATATAGTTTATTTTTAAAATATTATTAACAGTTTCTATACCATAAGTGAACATAGCAAGGCCAATTGCCATAGTACATAATAATCCACCGACAAATCCTCCTCCTGGATAAAAATGTCCAGTAAAATAAAGGTAAATAGATAATAAAAATATAATTATCGAAACAATAGTAGATAATGTTTTTAAAATTAAGTCATTAGTTTTCATTATTATTACCTCCTTTTTTAATAATTTTAAACATTGAGTAAATTATTAATGCTACCATACTCATAACTGTTATTTCAAATAATGTATCGAAACCACGAAAATCTACAATTATAACATTTACTATATTTCCACCACCAGAAGGAATAACATTGTCGAAATAAAATTGTTCTATTTCAGATTTATGTTTATATGCGTATGAAACTAATCCTACTATAATAAAACTTAATCCTGTTAATGTTGCTATAATTGCATTAGTAAATTTGAATTTATAACTTTCGATTTGTTTTGTTTTATTAGTAAGAACAATAAATGCAACTATAAAAATAATAGTAGATATTGATTCAATTACAAATTGTGTCATTGCTAAATCTGGTGCTCTAAAAACAACATATATAGCTGTCATCATAAAACCAATTCCAGAAGAAGTCATTATTAAAACTAATCTATTTGTTATTACTGATAATGCAATACAACATACGGCTACACCTACAGCTAGTAATATATTAACATACTGAACTTTAGAAAAATTACCAATTAATTTAGGTGTTCCTAATGCAAAATATCCAAAAATTATAGTTGCCGACAACGATATAAATATATAACTCATATTTCTTCTTAATTTATTCGTAACAAAAATATCGTGTAAATATTTTGAAGTTAAATGCAGTAAAGAACCACATTTATCATAAAGAAACTGAATAGAAATAATTACAGGAGAGTAGTTATATATTTTGTTTTTATTTGCAAATGAAAAATATATAATAGATCCTAAAACGATAATTACTATTGTAGTAATTAATTCTACCGTTATTACATTATCGTGATGAATGCTTGAAACGACGTTGTTATTAGTTAAATTAGATGCTATTGCAGATTTTTGTGCAGGTATTACAATATAGTTTTTTAGAACATTATTTGCAATAGTAAATACAGCAAGAATAGCTGGAGCAATAATTATTCCATTTTCTTTTAAAGTAATTTTTTTACTATCAAAATCATTGCTGTTAAAATTATTTAAAAAAGGTTTAAATGTAAGAATCATAGAATAAATAACTGTACCTAATGATGCTAACACAGTCATTAATATTACTATAATATATATTGAATTAATGTCTGATAAATTAAAAACTACTGATAAGAAAAATTCTTTTGAGAAAAATCCGCTAAAAGGTGGAATACCTGCCATTGAAAATCCAGATAAAATGCTAATTATAAAACTAGCTGGTAAAAATAATCTCATTCCACGAATTAAAGTAATATCTCTTGAATGAAGTGAATGATCTATAATTCCAGTAATCATAAATAAACTTGCTTTGAATACAGCGTGATTTATTATATGGAAACAAACTGCATAAAATGCAAAAGTTAGAATATAATTATTTTCTTTAACAAGCCCGACATTTCCGATACCAATCATAAAAGTCATCATACCTAATTGACTTATTGTCGAATATGCAAGAATAGCTTTTAAATCTCTTAAAAATATTGCATTAATTGAACCTAGTAACATCGTTATAGCTCCAAAAATAATTAATGTATTAGCAAAGACAGAATTATAAGAGAAAACTATTCCGATTCTAAGTAATAAATATATACCAGCTTTTACCATAGTAGCAGAATGTAAATAACTACTTATTGGTGTTGGAGCAGCCATAGCATCAGGTAACCAAATATGGAAAGGAAATTGTGCAGACTTTGTAAATGCTCCGAATAATATTAAAATCATAGCGATAGTAATTTTATAATCAAAATTATTATTCATACTGTAAGCAATAATTTCTGAAATATTAAAGCTATTTGTAATATTATGAATTATAAAAATACCAACTAACATAAGTACGCCACCAAATACCGTTATTATTAGTGATTTAATAGCACCTTTTCTTGAACTCTCATTTTCATTCCAATAACTAATAAGTAAGAATGAAGAAACAGAAGTTAATTCCCAAAACATATACATACTAAGTAAGTTGTCAGATAGAACAACACCTAGCATAGCAGACATAAATATTAAAAGAAAAATATAAAATTTATGTAACTTTTTATCTTCTTTATTCATATAATATTTAGAATAAAGAATAACAAGAGTACCTATTCCTGTTATTAGTAATGAGAATAATAACGCCAATCCATCTAATCTTAAATTAATGTCTAGTCCGACATTAGAAGCAATAGACAGCTTATTATTTATAATATTATCATTGTATATATAGTTTATTTTTGAAACGAAATATAAAAATAAACTAAAAGGTATAAATATAATGAATGTAGCTATGTGTATATTTTTTAAATGCTTTTTTAAAAATGGTACAAAAAACATTGCAAGTAATGGGAATAAAATACTTGCTAATAGCATTAAAACAACCCTCTTTCTTTTTTAAAAAATTTTATAAGTTTAATTATATAACAATATTTAATAAAATGCCATCTTAAAATATAATAATTAAAGCTGCATTGTATTTATATAATTATATTTTTCAAAAACTTTAGTATAGAGTTATAAAAATTACTTGTTAGAAAACGCTAAAAGTAGTATAATATTAGAGTATAACAATTTATAGGAGGAATTAGGAACAATGACAAACGTTCATACACCACACATTAAACCTAATGGCGTAGAAATAGCAGAAACAGTTCTTCTGCCAGGAGATCCGTTGCGTGCTAAATTTATTGCAGAAACATTTTTAGAAGATGCAGTATGCTTTAATGAAGTTAGAGGTATGTTAGGATACACAGGGACATATAAAGGGAAAAAAGTATCTGTAATGGGAACAGGTATGGGATGTCCAAGTATAGGGATATATTCTTATGAATTAATTCATTTCTTCGGCGTTAAAAATTTAATTAGAATAGGAACTTGTGGTTCTCTACAAGAAAATGTGAAACTTTATGATGTAGTATTAGGTATGGCTTCATCAACAAATTCAAATTTTATGCACCAATATAATATACCGGGACAATTAAGTTTACATGCATCATTTGATTTATTATATAAAGCATACAACGCAGGGAAAGAAAAAGGAGCAAATATCCACGTAGGAAATATTTTATGTAGTGATGTTTTCTATAATGCAGATAAAAATGCAATGGATAATTGGATGAAAATGGGAGTTTTAGCAGTAGAGATGGAAAGTACAGCACTCTATGCTAATGCAATATCAGCTGGAGCAAATGCTCTAACTATATTAACAGTAAGTGATTCTTTAGTTACGGGAGAAGAAACTACTCCTGAAGAAAGACAAACAGCATTCACAAAAATGATGGAAATAGCATTAGAAATTGCATAATTTATAATTTAGATAAAGGAATTAGTAAAATGACATATACAAAATTATTTGAAAAGTGGGTTAATAGTCCTGCATTAACTGAAGAGGAAAGAGAACAGTTATTACAAGTAACAAACGAAGAAGAAAAAGAAGATAGATTTTATAAAGAATTAGAATTTGGAACAGCAGGTCTACGTGGAAAAGTAGGAATGGGAACAAATAGAATGAACAGATTTATTATTGGACGTGCGTCTAAAGCTATGGCACAAACAATAATAGATAATGGACTTCAAGAAAAAGGTATTGCTATTGCTCACGACTGCCGTCTATTTTCTAAAGAATTCGCAAAATTATCGGCTTTAGTAATGGCAAGCAATGGAATAAAAGCATACTTGTTTGAAGATTTAAGACCAACTCCAGAATTATCATTTGCAATTCGTTACTTAGGAACTGCGAGTGGAATTAATATTACAGCAAGCCACAACCCTAAAGAATATAACGGATATAAAGTTTATTGGGAAGAAGGTTCTCAAATAAAATCAAACATTAGTGATAAAGTTTTAGAATACATAAATTCTATGGATGTTTTTGCTGAATATGTAACAATTACAGAAGAAGAAGCTATAGAAAAAGGATTACTTGTTTATATCGGAGAAGAAATAGATGAAGAATTTTATAAACAAGCTATTGCACAAACTATAAATGATGATGAAATTGATAAAAATATTTCTGTAGTTTACACACCACTAAATGGAGCAGGATATAAAGCTGTTACTACTGTTCTTGATAGGAGAGGATTTAAAAATGTTCATATAGTAGAAGAACAAAAAGATGCTGATGGAACATTCCCTACTGTAGAATATCCAAATCCAGAAGATGTAGCTGCATTTGAATATGCAGAAAGATTGGCAGAAAAAGTAAATGCAGATATTATAATTGCTACTGACCCTGATTGTGATAGATTAGCAGTAGAAGTTGTTCATAATGGGAAAATTGTTTCAATAAATGGAAATCAAGCAGGAGCTATTTTAGTTCAATATGTTGTTGAAAATCTTTATAAAAAAGGAAAATTACCAGAAAACCCAGTTATTGTAAAATCAATAGTTACATCAAAAATGGTAGAGCCTTTATGTAAAGAATATGGAATTGAAGTAGTTGATGTTTTAACAGGATTTAAAAACATTGCAGCATTACCTAATGAATATGACATTACAAAAGAAAAAAATTATGTAATGGGATATGAAGAAAGTATAGGATACAATATAGGAACATTCGTTCGTGATAAAGACGGAGTTACTATTGCTATGATGCTTGTTGAAGCAGCAGCGTTTTACAAAAAACAAGGACTTACTTTAGTAGACGTATTAGAACAATTCTATAAAAAATATGGATACTATTTAGATAATACAATTTCTGTTACTTTAGAAGGTGCATCAGGGGCGAAAAGAATTTCACGAATGATGGAAAAAATTAGAGAAATTTATGCGAAAGAAATAAATGGAGCAGAAATTTTAACTGTAACAGACTATCTAAAAGAAAAAGAGTTAGATGTAAAAACAGGGGAAGAAAAAGCAATATCTATAGAAAAAACAGATGCAGTTAAATTTGCTTATGCAGATGAAACATGGTACACTTTAAGACCAAGTGGAACAGAACCTAAAATAAAATTATATATTTATGTTCGTGGAGAAGATAAGCAACAAGCAGAAGACAAATTAAAATCTGTAGAAAAATCTGTTCTTGATTTACTATACTCAATAGAATAATTAATAATAAACTCTAGCTTAATAGTTAGAGTTTATTTACTGTTTTAAATTTAATTTGTTATAATCTATATTATTATTATTATTATTAAATTTAGGAGGATATATGAACTACATAAAAACTCAAGTTGAGGGGAACTACAATATTTTTCCTTCCTATCTAAATAGACATAATACCCTTTTTGGAGGGCAATTGTTATATTGGGTTGATGAAATAATGGGGTTAGTAATTAGAAAATATACAGATATTCCGTTTGTAACTGCAAGTATTGATAATTACCAATTTATAAAACCAGTTCCAAAAGAAGATATGGTAACTATAAAATCTTACATTTCAGGAATAGGAACAAAAAGTTTAGAAATTTTTGTAGAATTATCATCTTTTAACCATACTAATAGAGAAACAAAGTTAATCGGTTTATGTTTTGCTACTTTTTGCATTAGAAAAGACTTTGATTTTAACAATAAAACTTTAGAACAAGTAACTTATGAAAATGAATTACCGTTACTCGTTTCATCAGGTTACAATAGTAGAAAAAAAGGAGATTTTTCATATAGAAATTTTGCTAAACAATATGAAGAAATTTTTAACAACTTGGAGGGAATAAAATAAAATGAAATATGAAACTATGTTAATTAGATTTTTAAATTATGTAAAATTTGAAACACGTTCTAATTCAGCGAGCAATACTATACCATCAACACCTCAACAAAAACAATTTTTAAAAATGTTAAAATTAGAATTGGAAGAAATAGGACTTAGTGATATAGAATTAAATGAAGAAAATTGGTTTTTAACTGCGACACTACCTGCGAATACAGATAAACCCTATGATAAAATTGGATTTATTTCACATGTTGATACTGCTGATTTTAATGCAGTTGATATAAAACCTAACATAGTAGAAAACTATGACGGAAAAGATATAATTTTAAATAAAGAAAAAAATATTATAATGTCTGTAGCTAACTTTCCAAACTTAAAAAATTATGTAGGAAAAACTTTAATAACTACTGATGGAACAACTTTATTAGGAGCAGATGATAAAGCTGGTATTGTAGAAATAGTAGAAGCTATGAAATATTTAATAGAACACCCTGAAATTGAGCATGGAGAAATCAAAATTGCTTTCGGACCTGATGAAGAAATTGGACGTGGAGCAGATAACTTTGATGCTGAAAAATTTAATACAGACTATGCTTACACTATGGACGGTTCTGTTTTAGGAGAGTTGCAATACGAAAGTTTTAACGCAGCTCAAATAACTTATAAAATAACAGGAGTTAGTGTTCATCCAGGTACAGCAAAAAATAAAATGAAAAATGCAAATACAATAGCATCTGAATTAGCTATGATGTTTCCTGAAAAAGAAGTTCCAGAACATACTGACGGATATGAAGGATTTTACTTGCTACATGATATGAAATCAAGAATAGAAGAAGCAACATTGACTTATATTATACGTGATTTTGATAAAAATAAATTTTTAGAACGAAAAAACTTTTGCGAAGAAGTTGCGAAAAAAATTAATAGTAAATATGGAAATGTAGTAGAATATCATTTATTTGATCAATATTACAATATGGGCGACATTATTGAAAAAGATAAACGTTCAGTTAATAAAGCAGAAGTAGCTATGCATAATCTAGGTATAGAACCAATTATTATTCCTATTCGAGGAGGAACAGACGGGTCAAAAATTTCTTATATGGGAATACCGACGCCGAACATATTTGTAGGTGGAGAAAATTTTCATGGTCAATATGAATTTAGTTGCTTAGAACATATGAAATCGGCAACTGATGTAATTGTGGAGATAGCAAAACTAGCAAAAAAGTAAAACCTGTCTGTTGGTGTGATAGAAAAAATAGCGTGTGATATTATATAATATCGCACGCTATTTTTTATTTTACCTTTTAAAAATTCCAAAAGGTTTACCTAAAGGTAAAAATTCATATTTAAAATGTCTATTTAAAACATTAGCTGCAAAAC
>CAMBPW010000012.1 GCA_945869755.1 uncultured Gemella sp. | reverse complement strand
ATAATTTTAGAAAGAAAAGATGTAATTTATACAACTAATGCAAATATAGAAATTTTAGATATATAAATGAGAAATTAGCTATGAGAAAACTAGAGCGAGAAAAAATAATAAAATTATGGTTTGATATGTGGTTACAAAAAACAAATTTAGGAATAAACAATATATTTACAAATGATATTGTTTATATAGAAAGTTGGGGGCCAAAATATACAAATATTCAAACAATTAAACATTGGTTCTTTGAGTGGAACAAGCGTGCTGAAGTAATAAATTGGGATATTAAATACTATATTCATAATGAAAATAAAACTATTGTAGAGTGGCACTTCAAAGCAAGACTTAATGATAAAAAAGAAGATGTAGAGTTTGATGGAATATCCGTTGTCGAATGGACTAACGACAATAAAATAAAAAAATTACAAGAATTTTGTTGCGAAATTAATAACTACAATCCATATATTAATATAAATTTTAATGAATAAATAAAAGATTTCTTTATCAATAATTTTTGATGAGATTTATAATATAAAATATTTTTTGTTGTTTGTAACAAACTTCAAAAAATATTTTTTCTTTTTATCCAATTATTATAACTATTATTTTACAATGAACAAAAAGAGGTCGACTGAAAAATTATAATTTTTTAGTCAACCTTACAAAGTCTATTAGATTTAGAAAAAATTTTTGTAAAACAAATTTTCTTTATCTAAATATCTATCTTGCTACTTAGACTTTTTTTACTTTTATGTAAGTCTATTAACTTTTTATTTTGAGTAATTTGGTGATTCTTTCGTTATTTGAACATGATGTGGATGAGATTCAATTAACCCTGCTCCTGTCATACGTACAAATTGAGATTTTTCTCTTAATTCTTCTAAATTTTTAGACCCCGTATATCCCATACCTGCACGTAATCCACCTACAAGTTGATAAACTGTTTCACTTAATGAACCTTTATAAGGAGTTCTACCTTCAATTCCTTCTGGAACTAATTTTTTACCATCTTCTTGGAAATATCTGTCTTTTGATCCTTTTTCCATTGCTGCAAGTGAACCCATTCCACGATATGTTTTAAATCTTCTTCCTTGGAAAATTTCAAATTCTCCTGGAGATTCATCACAACCTGCAAGCATCGAACCTAGCATTACAACATGTCCTCCTGCTGCTAATGCTTTTACTATATCTCCAGAATATTTTATTCCACCATCTGCTATAATAGTTTTTCCTAATTCTCTTGCTACAGTAGCACAATCATAAATAGCAGTAATTTGTGGAACACCTACCCCTGCAACTACACGAGTTGTACAAATTGAACCTGGACCAATACCTACTTTTACAACATCTGCTCCTGCATTATATAAAGCACGTGCTGCTTCTCCTGTAGCTACATTACCAGCTATAATATCTAATTCAGGGTAATTTGTTCTAATTGCTTTTACTAAATCAAGAACTCCTTTTGAGTGTCCGTGTGCAGTATCTACTACAATTGCATCAACTCCTGCATTAACAAGTGCTTCTACCCTATCAAATGTATCTGAAGAAATTCCTACTGAAGCAGCTACTAAAAGTCTTCCATAGCTATCTTTTGCTGAATTTGGATATTTAGCAAGTTTTTCAATATCTTTAATAGTAATTAATCCAGATAATTTTCCGTTATCATCTATTAATGGTAATTTTTCTATTTTATGTTTACGTAAAATATAACTAGCTTCATCTAATGTAGTTGATGCTGGTGCTGTTATTAATTCTTCTTTTGTCATAACTTCATATATAGGAGTATCATAACTAGTTAAAAATCTTAAATCTCTGTTCGTCAAAATTCCTACTAATTCTCTATCAACTTCATTATTAACTATAGGAACACCAGAAATTTTATAACGTTGCATTAAGTCTTCTGCATCTTCTACTAAATGATTTGGTGTTAAAAAGAATGGATTTGTAATTACACCACTTTCAGAACGTTTTACTTTTAAAACTTCATCTGCTTGTGCTTCTATAGACATATTTTTATGAATAACACCTAGTCCACCTTCACGAGCAATAGCTATAGCCATTTTATGTTCTGTTACTGTATCCATAGCAGCAGATAAAATAGGTATAGATAATTTTAATCTTTTAGTTAAATTTACTTTTAAATCTACTTTTTTAGGTAATATTTCGCTATGAGCCGGAACTAATAATACATCATCAAATGTTAATCCTTCTTTTTTAAATTTTGTTTCCCACATACATCATTCTCCTATCTTTATTTTTCATCATCAGCTAAATTAAATTCTATTTTTTCATTTTCTAGTGAAGCTAATCTACATAGAGAGCATACTTCTATATTTTTTTCTTCAAGAAGTTTTCTACCATCTTGAAAACTTTTCTCAATTAAAATACCAACTCCTAATAGAGTTCCTCCAGCTTGCCTTATAAGGTCTGCAAGTCCTAAAACCGCTTGCCCGTTAGCTAAAAAATCGTCAATTATTAAAACTCGGTCTTCTGAACTTAGAAAATCTTTAGACACTACAATATTATTTGTAACATTTTTAGTATAACTATGAACTGTAGATTCATAAAATGAATTTCTAGTTAGTGTAGATGGCACACTTTTTTTCGCAAAAACCATTGGAACATCAAATAAATTTGCTACTAAAATTGCTGGAGCTATTCCACTAGCCTCAATAGTTAAAATTTTTGTAACTCTTTTTTCTTTAAAATAATTGTAAAAACTATTCGCCATCTCTAACATAAGTTTTGGGTTTATTTGATGGTTTATAAATGAATCTACTTTTAATACATTGTTCGGATATACTTTTCCATCGTTCTTTACCATTTGCTCTAATAATTTCATTTTTCGACCCCTATTATTAATTTTATTTTGCTATATATAATACCAAAATATTAGCATAAACTCAACAGAAAATAAAAATGTTTAAATTTTCAAAATTTTCTTTATAGTTTTTCTATTAATTCTTTTATTTCACTTTGTAAAAATTCGTATTTTTCATTACAAAATGAACAAACTGTTTCGACTAATTCATCTTTTGCCATATCTTCTAATTCTTCACGACCAAGTGTTATTAATGCTGAACTATATTTTTCCTTTGAGCAATTACATAAAAATTTTATATCAATTGATTTTAATATTCTATAATTATCTCCAAATAATATTGTTGCAATATCTTCTAAAGTATAGCCTTCATTAATTAGTGTCGATACAGGTTTTATATTTGTTAAAACATTTTCTAGTTTTGTTATTGTTTCTTCACTAGCTTGAGGCAAAACTTGAACAATAAATCCTCCTGCAGCTAAAATACTATTATCTGTATCTACTAAAACTCCTAACGAAACAGCTGACGGAATTTGTTCACTCATTGCGAAATAATATGTAAAATCTTCTGCGATTTCTCCAGATACTATTGGAGAAGTTGTTGTATATTTTTCAGCAAGACCTAAATCTTTTATAACTACTACATCACCTTCTGTTCCCACTACACCACGAACGTCTAATTTTCCAAATTCATTGCTAGGGATATGAGTTTGCATATTAGTAGCATAAGCTCTTACTTCTCCATCTTCATTTGCTGTTGCTAGTATATTCCCTAATATTCCATTTCCACGTACACGAACATCAACTGTATCTCCACTTTTTTGCATAGCTCCCATCATCGCAGTTACCGTTGCTGTTCGTCCTACTGCTGCCATTGCTGTAGGATAACCGTTATGTCTTCTTCTAATTTCTTCTACTAATTGTGTGGTTTTTGTTGCGAAAAATCTTACTTCATCATTAAAAGCAAGACCTCGTATTAAATAATCTTTCATTAATGCTCCTTAATGTTTATTTATTCATTTTATAAAGTTCTATCATACCATTTAAAGTTAATTGTTCATCAACTACGTCTACTAAATCACTATGTTTTGCTAAAAATTTTGATAATCCACCAGTTAAAACTACTTTTACATTATCATCATTTATTTCTTTTTTCATATTTTTTATAATATTTTCAAATTGTCCAACAAAACCATATACTAATCCTGCTTTCATCTGCGATAATGTATCCATTCCTAAAGATGTAGACACTTCTGAAATTTCTACTCGAGGGAGTTGTGCAGCTTTATTATATAATGCGTCAGCACTGATATTTATTCCTGGACAAATTACTCCACCACGATAAGTCATATTTTCATCTACATAATCAAAAGTTGTAGCTGTACCAAAATCTACTATAATTGCAGGTAAATAATTAGAAACTCTAGCTCCTACAATATCGACTACTCTATCTGCTCCTAATTTACTAGTATATGGCTCTGGAACTTGTAATCCTGTTTTGATATTGTTAGAAACAATTATAGGATCTTTTTTAAAATATTTTTTACTTAACAATTTTAAAGCGAATAACATTGTAGGAACTACACTAGAAATTACTACACCATCAAAATTTTCAAATTGTATTTCTTTATCTATAAAAAAGTTTCTAATAATTACATATAACTCATCTTCTGTTTTTGTACTATCTGTAGATATTCTCCATGAATATTCTAATTCATAATTTTTATTGAAAACTCCTAATACAATATTAGTATTTCCAACATCAAGTGCAAATATCATCTAAATTACTCCTAAAATTTAATTATTCCAATATTAATATACATTTTAATAAAAGTCAATAACAGTACATTATTTTATATTATAGTTTTTAAATAAAATGGGAGCGACTCTAAAATCATAATTTAAAAAAATTGATTTTATTGAGTCGCTCCCAACATAGTTTGTTAAATTTCAAAAAATATTTTATAAAAACTTATTTTGAAATCAATAAAATACTACGTCTAATTGATTATAACATTATTTAGTTATTTATTAAGACTTTTTGATAAGTAACTTTTTGTCTTAAATTTTATCTTGTCGCCGTAGATGTTGATGTTGATGTTGTATTTTCCTCTGGTTTATTTTCATTACTAACTGTAGGATCATTTATTAAATCATCAACAGTTAATTGATTTGATAAATTAGCTAAATAATCATCTGCTGTCATTAATACGTGATTTGCTGGAGCAAATTTTGTACTTGCTGCTATTTTAACATTTTTAGAATATCCTTGCACAAGTGGAGTAATATAACCTTGATAATGAATATTTAGAATGTCATTAGCTTTTGGCAAAGTATTTCCTAATGTATTATTTAAAACTGATGAAACATACATTAAATGACTAGGTTTAGGATAATAATAATATATTCCTCCTATATTTGCATCATAACCACCTATTCTATGTGAAACTATTTCCATATTTCCACTAGCAAACATACTTACTGCTGAAGTTATTTGTTTCATATTCATATTATGAGTTACATTATCTCCACCAATAGTTATTAATTCATTTAATTTTGTTAATGCATTTAAACTAGTTGCTTTATTTATTACTGCGTGGATAACTTGTAATTGACGCTGACCACGTTCAATATCACTATCATAATATCTACTACGAGAAAATGCTAGTGCTTGTTCTCCATTTAACACATGCCAACCTTGTTTCAATTCTACAGTTCCTTGTTCTCCATTAGCATTTTGTTCTACCATATCGAAAGGAACATATAATTCTACTCCTCCAAGTGAATTTATTACTTGCTCAAATGCTTTGAAATTTATAACTGCATAAAAATTAACAGGAGCATTTAATAAGTTACTAACAGAATCTATTGTTGTATCTGTTCCTCCGTATGCATAAGCATGAGTAATTTTATCAAAAAAATATGCATTATCATTATTTTTATCTGCTTTATAACGCATCATAGTTAATGAATCTCGAGGAATACTAACCATATCCATTCTATTTTTATCTTTATTAACTGCTAAATATATCATAGCATCTGTTCTACTATTTTCTCTAGTTTGTCCCTCTAATGCTCGAGCATCATTTTCATCAATACCCATTATTAATATAGAAAAATTTTTAAAGTTAGGGTCAACTTCTACTGTATTTTCTACTTTTTTATATCCTACTTCTACCGATTTATACAAATTATAAATTGTATATCCTCCATATACAATTAATAAAGTCGCTATTACTAAAATAATCTTCCAAAAAAATCTTCGTTTTTTCTTTTTTTCTTTATGTTTTCTAACTCTTGAAAGGTTTGAATATTCGTTATTAGACATTCCTATCTCTCCTAACATTTTCCAACTAATTTATGATTATACTACAATTTTATTTTTATTTCTAGCTTTTTTTCAAAGTAACTACAACTAATTCTAATTTATTATTTATTCTCATTGGAAAAGAGCTGTTTCCTAAACCTTGAGAAACTATTAACTCGCTATTATTTTTTTTGTAAATTCCATTTGTATAAACTGGAAAAAAACCTTGACTAGGAGAAAAAATTCTACCGATAAAAGGTATATTCCACTGCCCACCATGTGCATGACCACTAAAAATTAAATTATATCCAATTTCTTCATAAATAGAAAATTTTTCAGGGCGATGTGCTAACAAAATATTATAATATTGTTCATTATATAAATTTTTAAGCATTTTATAATGATGTGCATAATAATTTTCCTTATCTTTTTTTATAAAATAATTAAAATCTTCTACACCTACTAAATTTATTTTTTCACCATTTATTACTAACTCTTTATTTTCATTTGATAAATTTATAATATTTAATTTTTCAAATACATTTTTCAAATTATCATATTCTTTTAATAATCTTAATTCGTGATTCCCAGATACAAAGTAACACGGTGCTATATCACAAATTTGTGTTAAAATATTATGAGCCACTTCTGATTGATTACGATAACTGTCTAATATATCTCCTGTAATAACTATTATATTAGGTTTTTCTTTTTTTATACTTTCAAAAAATAATTGATCACTTAACCCTATCTTTTCGCAATGTATATCTGATAATTGAACTATTTTAAAATTGTGGAAAGAACTTGGTATTTTATTATTTAATATAGTGTGCTTAGTTTTTTTTATTAATTTGTTCTGTTCAATATAAATTAAACTACTTGCTAAACTAAACAATCCTAATTTTAACAATTTTTTTTTCAAAACAATCTCCTTTATTTATTAATATATAAAATAATAATAACTAAATTTTAATTTTACATTAAATTTTTTATTTAAAATATAAATTCTAATATGTAAGCAATAGAACTTAATATTCCTATCATAATTGTTAACTTTGCAGTCATTACCATAGAGGGGGCCATAGTTTTTTTATCATTATTTTTTTGAAATCCTCTAACTATTTTTATAGCTAATGGAATTGTTAATAATGTAACTAATATATATAATGTTGTTAATTTCATAAAAATAAAAATAATATTTAAAATATATACTATTATTAAAAAAATTGCCATAGTCTTTATAGCATTATTTTTCCCTACTAAAATAGCAAAAGTTTTTCGTCCTGATAATTTGTCATTTTCTAAATCACGAATATTATTTGCTAATAAAATAAGTCCAATTAATATAAATAGTGGTAAAGATATTAATATTACATCTAAATTTACATATTTAGTTTGCAAATAAAAAGATATTGCTACAATTATAGTACCCATAAAAAATCCTGCTGTAATTTCCCCGAAAGGAGAATAGGCAATAGGGTATTTTCCTCCTGTATATAAATATCCCATTAGTAAACATATTAATCCTATTAAAAATAATTTATAACTCGTAAAATATGTTAAATAAATACCTATAAACAAAGATAAAATATATAGTATTATAGCTCCGTTGAAAACTTCCTTTTCTGTTAGCTTACCTTTTACTATAGACCCAGAAATTCCTTGTGAATCTATTTTGTCAAGCCCTCTTTTATAATCATAATATTCATTAAATAAATTTGTTGCTGATTGAATTAATACACAAGCTAATAAAAACAAAATAAAATACAAATAATTAAAATTTTCAACATACTTTAAAGAAAAACTACTTCCTACAAAAACTGGTGCTACTCCTGCAGGAAAACTATGCGGTCTTACACATAAAAAATATTCTTTTAATTTTTCCAAAATAGTCTCCTTAATAAAAAATTAATTTTCAACTTAATTATTATACATCAAAAAAATATTTTAGTCTAAATTAAAAAATTCTAGCAACTATTGTTACTAGAATTTTCTAAATTTATATTATTAACATTTAATTTTGTACCATTAACTATTCTATTTCTATAAGAAATACTAGCTGGACTATTTTTATCCCATATTTTATCAAACCAGTTTATGAATTCATCTATATTAAAATCTACTTTTACTAATTCTATAAAAATATTATCTATTTTTTGGCTTACTATATTATTTGGATGACTATTTTCAGCTATTCTTGTTATAATTCCATAAGTTTCATTTTGAACATTTGCCATTCCACTAGATCCATTATTAATAACTACTGAACTTTTTATAGTTGTAATTACAGGTAAACAAGTATGCGTAGTGGCTAATACATCAATATTGTTATTAATAAACCAATTAGCTAACTCTTCTCTTCTATTTTCTAATTTTAAATTGTCAATAGAACAAAGCCAACCAGCCATATTTTTTTCATCGCCATGTGTAACTGCAATATTTTTATTCATAACTGATAAACAAATAGTTTTATCACGATTTTTAATATCATCTAAAACAATTTTATCTTTAATATTATTTTTCATCATACTGTGAATAATATTTGAGCGATTAACAATACCTTCATCTACATCTTCAGGATAATTACAACCACATCCAAATAAATCTTCTTCATTCAAAAGTTCATATTCTACATTACCGAGTAGTTTAATATCTTTTTTAATTATATTTTCTATATTTAAAAAATCTTTTTCCAAAATATCAAACCAATGTATGTCACCATTAAATACTAATAACGGTTCATCACGTTCTAATTTTGCAAGTTCTTTAATTTTTTCTAGTGCAAAAAAATTACCGTAAAGTCCACCTATAATATAAATAACTTTATTAGAAACTTCTTTCGGATATTTTGCCCACTCATTATTCAAAATATATTTTAGCGAACAATTTCTTCCTTTTTCCATTTATTATTTTCCTTTTGCAAAAAATGAAGGGATAATGTACCCTAATGTACAAATAATTAATCCATATAAGTTTACTCCGAGCGTTAAAGCATTTTTACCAGTTCCAATAGCCCAAGATGCTGGAATACTTCCTGCTGCTAACATAATACCTAAAACTATACCTACCCAAAAACTAATATGGAATCCTAATTTTGTAGGTTTAAAAATTCCGTGCAACAAGAAAATTGGTGCAAGTCCAATAACCATAGTTCCACTAATTGTTGTTGCTTTTAAAATATCAGTTCCCATAATCATCGGTAAATTTCCGATAATTGCAAAAGCAATCATTACAAAAATTGCAATAGTTTTTGCGTTTGAAGGAATTTTTCTACCCGATAATTCTGGCAATTCAACGGCAGTTAATTTACCTAAACTTGAAAATGTAGAATCAAGTGTAGAACCTGCTGCTGAAACCATAACTGTAATCATTGCAAAATATCCTGCAACTCCAAGAGTTTGACCTAATGCTGCTGGAACATTACTTGAAACTTTCATTCCTATTAAGTTAGCATGAATACCAATAAAACTAAAAATCAAAATCGCTAAAAACCCTAAAAGACCAGAAACGATAAATGCTTTTAACATAGTTTTTTCTTCTGTAATAAATCCTCTATCAGTTAAAACTGGATCGTGGAATCCATAACTTAAAATTTGTAATCCACTAACTAATAACATATCAACTCCAGTTTCTAAAGCCCAATTACCAGCAGTAAAAAATTCTGTTATATTGTGTTTTGGTAAAATTAAAACCATAACCCAACCAACAAAAAAGATAAAAATTAATGCTTGAATTACATCTGTAACGATAGAACTGCGTAGTCCACCCCAAATAGAATAAACTAATGTTATAACTGTAAATATTATTGCTGACCAAATAAATTCTTTACTTCCTGAAGCTCCGTAGTAACCTCCAACAACTGAAGTATTACTCCAAACTTCATTAAACAAACGAATTAAAATTGCTGCAGAAAATGCAACAGCCGCAAATTTTCCGTAATGAGAAGTTAAGAAACTAACAAGACCTTTCGCTCCGTATTTTATTCTTAATCTATAAATTGCATATCCAGTAAGTGGAATACATAACCAATAAACTGCATAAGCCAAACCTCCAACAAATCCGTATTGTGCACCTAAGTTAGCTGCATTAGTAACAGATTTTGCAAAAATCCAACTTATAAAAATACTAAGCATTAACATCATATTAGTAGGTTTTTCTCCAGTATTACTAACTCCTTCAAAAAAACCTTTATCTGTAACTTTTTTTGGAGATAATAAAAACATAATAATCCCGTAAATAACTAAAAATCCCCAAAATAAATAACCAGTGTAATCTGTCATTAAAAATTTCTCCTTAAAAATAAATCTACCCTACTTTATTTTAAAATATAATTGAAAGCTACACTAAAATTATTTTATCACAATAAAATATCAATAACAAATCATTTTATTAGAAAAAAAGACATAATTTTATATTTTGTTTAAAATAATATGTTATAATTTAATTAAATTTAAGGAGAAAAAATAAAATTGAAATTTATATTTAATAGCAAAATATCTTTAATAATGACTTTAATTATTTGTGTAATAATTTTTTATTTTTCATCACAATCTGGTATAGAATCATCAGAAGTTTCAAGTAATTTATACGTTAGAAAATTAGGGCATTTAACTGAATATGCTTTGTTAGGATTTTTTTCTTGTTCATATATAATGCAAAAAACTGCTATAAAAATACATTCTTTACTATATAGTTTTTTATTTTTATTTCTTTATGCTATAAGTGATGAGTTTCATCAATATTTTGTTCCGGGAAGAAATGGAAATATTATAGATGTATTTATTGATTTTTTAGGTGGCAGTATTGGAATTTTTATATTGTATAAAATTAGTAATATTTTTAGTACGAAGTAGAAATTATCTTTTTTATTTCTAAAAATATATATAAATATTTTTTGTTTTTATGTATAACTGATATAGTTTTCTCTTGCGTTTTTGTTGAAAAAATTGTAAAATATTCAATAATAAGAAATATACTCAGGAGGAAAGAAATGTTACGAGCACTTATTGTAGAAGATGATAAGCTACTTGCAAACAGATTAAGTTCATTTATTTCTGAAAAATTCGAATCAGACATTTGTTATGATGGGAACGAAGCATTAGAAAAATTAAAAAATAATACTTATAACCTAATAATAGCTGACAGTATTTTACCAAAAGTGAATGCACTGGGAATTATTAAAGAATTGCACAAAAAAGAATTATTTATCCCTGTTCTTGTAATATCTTCTACAGAATATAACAGTGATAAAGCTGAAGTATTAGAATATCCTATGGCAGATTATTTCATAAAAAACCAAGGTATTAACAAATTTCTAATTACAGTTGATAACTTATTACAAAGATTTAATAACAAAAAGGATAATTCTACTATTAGCTATAAAAATTTAACGGTAGACTTAAAAAATGAAATTGCTACATTTGATAACATTGTTCTTGAAAATGTAAAAGGAAAATATTTAGATTTACTTTATTTCTTTATTTTAAACAATAATATTATTTTGAAAAAAGAAGAAATTTTTGATAGAGTATGGGGCGTTACATCTGAAACTACTATTAACGCAATTGAAGTTTATATTTCTGGTCTTAGAAAGGAATTAAAAAAAGTAGGTTGCGATAAATATTTAAAAACTGTTCGTGGAATAGGTTATTCTTTATCTTAAAAAATGGAATTTGATTACCCGATAGAATACTCACTCTATACACCAGAAGAAATAGCAACTATAATTAATTTTTTAGACACTATTGAAGATTGTTACAGTAAAGGTGTTCCACTATATGAATATAAAACAATTTATAAACAGTTTAAAAATATAGTTCGTTCAAAGTCAGAAGAAAATAATATTTTGAAAAAATTTAAAGAAATAACTAATTATGATGGTTATCTAACTACAAAAGAAATGAAAAAAGAAACTGCAATAATTAAACTTTAGTTTATTATTGCAGTTTCTTTTTATTAAAATTTACTTGCATCTACCAAATTAATATAATTTTCTAATTCAGGTATTACATTAGCAATAGTTCCGTCAACAAATGGATTTTCTAAATTTGCTTCTTCAATTAATTGTAAAAATGGTTTTGTTCCACCTAAATCACAAAGATGCAAATATTCTTCCCAAGCTTTTTTCGTATTTTCATTTGCTTTTTTAAAGAATTGGAAAGCAGAAACTTGAGCTAGTGTATAATCTATATAATAAAATGGCATAGAAAATATATGACTTTGTCTATAGAAAAACATTCCATTTTCTAATTGTTTAACATCTTCATAACTACGTGTAGGCAAATATTTCCTCTCAACTTCAAGCCATTTTTCTCTTCTCTGTTCTGGAGTTAAATCAGGATTTTTATAAACTTCATGTTGAAATTCATCTACTGCAACTCCGTATGGTAAAAATTTAAGTGCTCCAGATAAATGATAATATTTGAATTTTTCTGTTTCTTCTTCAAAAAACAGATCCATCCAAGGCCAAGTTAAAAATTCCATACTCATAGAATGAATTTCACAAGCTTCATAAGTTGGCCACACATATTCAGGAACTTCTACATCACGACTTCTATAAACTTGGAAAGCATGCCCTGCTTCGTGCGTTAAAACTTCTACGTCATGTGGTGTTCCATTAAAATTAGCAAATATAAATGGAGAACGATATTTTGGAATATATGTACAATATCCTCCACCAGATTTCCCTTGTTTAGTATCTAAATCGAGTAAATTTTTCTCAACCATAAAATCAAAAAATTCTTCTGTTTCTTGAGAAAGTTCACGATACATAGTTTTAGCATTTTGTACTAAAAATTCACGCTCCCCTTTTGGTTTTGGATTTCCAGTTTTAAACATAATATTTTCATCTTGAAAATTAAGACTATTAAGTTCTAATCTTTCTGCTTGTTCTTTTTTTAATTTTTCTACTAACGGAACTATATTTTCTAAAATTTGTTTACGATAATTCGCAACCTCTTTTTCTCCATAGTCCGTTCTTTTTAAACGAAAATATCCTAACTCAACAAAATTTTCAAATCCTAATTTTTTAGCAATTTTATGACGAACTTTTACTAATTTGTCATAAATATTATCATACTGCTCTAAATTTTCTGCGAAAAAGTTTGCTACAGCATTAGATGCTTTAATTCTAACTTCTCTATCATCATGTTGTGTATATTTAGCCATAGCACTCAAATTTAATTCTTCTTCATTAAAATATATTTTAGCACTAGAAGTCAATTTATTATATTCTGTAATTAATTTATTTTCTTCTTTCAAATCATCAATAATTTCTTCACTGAAAGTTTTAATATCACATTCAAGTAAATTAAAATAATGCTCACCAATTTTATCTTGTAATGTATTTTTAAATTTAGAATTATAAATCAAATTAGAAATTTTTGAGTATTCAGCCAAAATTTCAGGACTAAATTCATCCCAAAATAAATTCTCAGTTTCATAATATTCATCTTGAGTGTTAATACTATTTCTAATATAAACTAACTGCATTAAAGTATCTATTTCATTACGATAATCATTATACTCTTTGAATTTACCAAAAAAGTCTTCAAAATTTGTAGCATTTTCTAACTCAACATAAAAATTAGATAATTTATTCTTCACTTCCTCTACATTAGGTCTTGAATATTCATAATGTTCAAATTTCATAATGTATCCTCTCTTGAAATGTTTTATTTAATAAAATTATTTATTAATCTATAATATATAATATCATATTTTAAAATATTTTCAAAATTTTTTAAAATTTAATAAAAATGTTTCGTTATTTTTTCATAATATATTATTTAATCTATTTTAAAATAGACGAGAATTTTATAAAATTAAAATTCTCGTCATTTTTATTAGTTATTTACTGGAACATTGTTTCTTATCCTCGTGATCGTCCACCTTTCATTCCACCAGATGCTTGAACTGTTTTTGAAGCTGTAACTTTCGTTTCTGTTCCATTAACTGAAATTGTATATTGTTCTCCTTCTTTTATATCAGGATGAGTAGCTAATATTGTGTTAAATGCTTGTTGTGATGTATAACTTAATAATTCATTTCCTGAAGAATCTTTTACTACAATTTTAGCTCCTGCAGAACCTTGTACGTTAGAAGACACAGTAGCTTGTGTTGAAGAATTTGAAAATCCTTTAAACATTCCAGTTGATCCTACTAATAAAAATTTCCCTCCGTTTATAGTTCCTGTTCCGTCATAGTCGAAAAATCCATTATCTGTATTAGAAGGAACATTAACATAAATTTCTCCTCCATTTACAGTTACATTCCCATTTGAATCTATTCCATCCCCACTCGCATTAACATAAACTGTACCGTTGTTGAAAATAATTTCTGTCCCACTTTGTGCTTGCATTACTGCATTTGTAGTTCCATTAGTTGCATTAATTCCATCATCTGTAGATTTTATATTAACAGTTCCAGATTCAAATTTTACAATTCTCCCTTCGATACCTTCAACACTGCTTTTTATATCTATATTTCCACCATCAACAATTAAATTATTTGTTCCGTGAATACCGTCATCTCCTGCATTAATTGTTATGTTATTATCTCTTAAATAAATATTTCCTAGTGATGTATCTTCTTCATTATCAGAATGAATAGCATCTTCTTTACTCGTTAAATTTAAAGTAGCATTGATTGAGTTTATTGCATCATTAGCAGAAAGTGCGTGTTTTTTAGCATTAATGTTTAATGTTGCATTTGCTATACGTAAATCATCATTTGATTCTATAGCATTTTCATAATTACCAGTAACATTTAATGTTCCTTTTCCATTAATTACTAAATCACTTCTACTAAATATCGCAGAATTTCCACTATTTGTTGTATTGCTAGCACTATCTTGAATACTATTTGTAGTTCCTTCTGCTAGCGTTAAAAATACTTTATCAGCTTCTTGTACTACAAATGCTGCATCTTTGTTAGTTAAATTAACATTATTTAAAACTATTTGTACCTTTGCACTATCAGCTGCTTCAACATAAATTTGAATATTTTCTCCGTTACCAGAAATTATATAAATTCCTTCATCTTTTATTTTAACTACTGAATTTTCAAATGTCGCTCCGCTACCATTAACACTTGCACTGCTTCCATTTAAAGAAATTTTAGTAGCATTACTTTCATCATAAGTACCTGCCAAATCTCTATCAGTAAAATAATCTGATACATTTATTGAACTTGTTGATGTGCTTGTTGTTTTAACAGTTGAAACTTGTGTAGAAGTTGTATTTGTATTTGCAGTTCCACTGCTACACGCCGTTAAAGATAAAGTTAATAAACTTGCTAATGATAAAATTCCTAATTTTTTAAATGTTTTATTTTTGCTCATAATTTTGTCCTCATTCTTTCTTTATTTTATAGACCACTCTCTTTTACGACGTGTCTATTAATTAAAATTTCTAAATTTCCATTTCTCGTTCTAATTTTGTCAATTAGATTCTTTTCACTTTTACCTTTTTTTAACTTTATATTGTATTTCAATTTGAATAAACTACCCATATCAGAAGTTTTTACATATTCCAAATCTACAAAATCAAGATTTTCTTTAAAAATATCATCAAAAACTTCTTCATAATCTAAACTTTCAGGTATTGTTACAGTTAATTGTCTTATACCTTGAGAACTTTGACCAAATTGTATATTGCCATAAATTAATGTAGCTATTACCATTATTACTGTAAATATACTTGCTATTGCAATATATCCCATTCCTGTTGCTAAACCTACTGCCATTGTCATAAATATTGATAACAACTCTTTAGCTCCACCTGCTGCGGAACGAAATCTTATTAAACTAAATGCTCCCATTACAGCAAATCCCATTCCTGCATTTCCATTAACTAAGAAAATTACTAAGTGAACTATTGCCGGCAATACTGCTAATGTAATCATAAAATCTTTTGTGTGTACAGTTTTGTAACTATAAGCTAAAGCAATTATTAATCCTAAAAATAATGCCACTCCTATTGAAATTAAAAATCCCGTTGTACTAACTGTTGATGTGTTTTCTGTTGTGCTAAATAAATTACTAAACAACAAATCTTGCATTGTTTATATCTCCTCTTTCAATTAATTGTTTATATGCTGTTCCATATTTAGAAAATGGTATTGGATATAGATTGCATTTATCTAAAATTTCTGTCAACCATAAAGGATAAGCTCCAGAAACTTTTATTTCCATAATTATTAAATCATCATCTAAAAGTTTATTTCCATAAACACCATTTTTAATATCTAAATCATAATTTCTATAAGTTATATTGTAATCAAGTGTAATTCTTAAATTACTATCTTCTATACCTTGCATTGAAAATCTATCATAATAAATATACATCATAGGCTTTAAGTTACTATTCAGTTGAAACATATAGTCAATTTCTTGTTTAATTTGTGTATCTTCTAAAATATTTTTTTTATGTTCTATTAAATATTTATTTCCTTTTTTTAAAGTTGTAGACATTCTTCTTTTATAAATAATTTTTTCAAATTTCTTTTTTATTTCTAAAAATACTAAACTTTCATTATTAGGATTAGAATCATAACTTCTCATTCTAAGTTTTTCTTTATATTCTGATTTGTCAATTGAATTTCTAATCATACAATAATTTTCAGTATCAAAATATAAATTACTTATCGTTGATTTAGGATAAATATCTGGTTTCAAAAATTTTCTAAAAGCATTATTTAATTCATCTAGTTTAGAAATATGAACTAAATATTTTTTTTCATAACGCTTAAACTTTTCTTTAAATGTTTTTTTAGCCATTTAAAATCTCCTTTCCTCAATTTTTAAAATTAAGTTTTATTTGCTTATGTGAATATTTTATTTCCCAAACTTAAAACGAAATTTAATTTTTAATTAAAATTTAATTAAAATTTGTTTTTTAATAATAATTTTAATTACATTTAAAGTTTAGATGTTGGAAAATACTTTATTTGTTACGTTTTCTTTATCGATTCCAAATAACAAATGAAATAGCTTATTAAAATTTTTGTTTTTATAACTTTTAATTAAGTTATAGAATACAAAATAAAAAAGAGCGAAATTAATCGCTCTTTTGGAATTTAATATTTAATTATTCTTTATCAAAAATAGGAACATAAAAATGTCTATTTTCTAATCCAAATATTTTTTCAGAAAATGTTCCTGCTTCTACATTAGTTAAATTTTTATCAAACATTTGCATTCTGGCATCAATATTATCTATAAAATTTAAAATTTCCGCTTCTTTTATCATAGGTAATTTAGGAGAACCAAATTCGTATTTTCCGTGATGAGATA
>CAMBPW010000011.1 GCA_945869755.1 uncultured Gemella sp. | reverse complement strand
AAAACACAACGTATAATAAAGTTATAGCTATCGGAATAAGTGGGAATGATAAAAACCACAAAATAACACCTCTCTTTATTAATGATAGAGGGGATTATAGAGAATTAGAACAACAAATACAGTATTTTGAAAATGAAATAGAAAGCTATCATCAAAGAAAAGTTGACACCGATAAATTCATAAAAATGATAGAGACATGGAAGAACTGACAGTACCAATGATAAATGAGTATATATAAAAAGTTGTAGTTCATGAAGCCACAGTGGGAAGACAAGACAAAAACAGAAAACAACAAGTCGATATGTGTACTTTAATTTTATAGGTAACTTTCAAGTAACACAGAATGAAAAAATAATGTCTAATATTTTATAGAAATAATATTTTTGAATGCACTTAAAAATTGCGATTTTGCAAGTTTTTTGTTATAATAAATTATATTTTGGAGGTTATAAGATGAATGTATCTTATCAACCACTTTGGAAGATTTTAGAAGATAAAAAATGGAGAAAAAAGACTTGATTGAGATTGCAAACATTTCAGAAAATTGTTTTGCCAATTATGTATCTATGGTAAATATTGGTCATATATGCCGAGCGTTGGAATGTACTCCAAATGATGTATTTCAGTTTTTTGTAAAAGATGATAGATAGAAGGGGATAGTTATGATTAAAAATTCAAGAAAAAAAAATATTGTACTTTCCCCTATTGTCAAATGGGTCGGGGGAAAACGACAATTATTAGAGGATATAATTCCTCTTATTCCAAAAACATTTACTACTTATGTTGAGCCGTTTGTTGGTGGGGGAGCGGTTTTATTTGATGTTCAACCAAAGAAGGCTATTATAAATGATTTCAACCATGAACTTATAAATATTTATAAGATTATTAGAGATAATCCTAATAACTTAATTTCAGCTTTACAAGAACATGAAAGACTTAACTCAGAGGAATATTTTTATAAAATCAGGGCATTAGATAGAACTGAGCAATATGATGAAATAAGTAATGTAGAAAAAGCTGCAAGGATTATTTATTTGAATAAAACGTGTTATAACGGACTATTTAGAGTAAATCAAGCAGGGCAATTTAATTCACCTTATGGTAAATATAAAAACCCGAATATTGTTAATATGCCTGTTGTATTGGCAATGTCAAAGTATTTTAATGAAAATAATGTAAAGATAATAGATGGGGATTATAAAACTGTTCTGAAGAATTTAAGAAAAGGAGCATTTGTATATTTTGATCCACCCTATATGCCTATTTCATCGTCATCTTCTTTTACCGGTTACACAGAAAATGGATTTGACAAACAGCAACAAGTTGAACTCAAAAAAGAATGTGACAAATTAAATGCGAAAGGAATTAAGTTTTTATTATCGAATTCTGATCATCCTTTTATTAGAGAGCTATATAGAGATTATGAAATTATCACTGTAAAAGCAAAACGTTCAATAAATAGTAATGGCAATAAACGTGGCGAAATAAATGAAGTATTAGTAAGGAATTATGATTAAAATGAATGTTAATGAAGCTTGGACTAAACTTTTTGATAAATATGATATTCTTGGTAAAATTAAGAGCGAAGGAGCTTTTTATATTACTGCCAATCAAATAAAAGAATTTAAAGAGCCCCGATTAATGGCAAAATGGGACAGTTCTGAAAATTTACCGAGTATTTTCAAGAAACATAATATTAATATTTTACCTATAAGTAGAACAGGATATATTTTAAGTGATTTTAAATTATATGAGCATATTCCCGAATTAGGTGAGCATATCACTGAAATGCAGAAAGTTGAAATACCAGAGTACGAAACGATTGATGTTGAAAATATATCATCGGAAGCTAATGCTATTAATGTTTTAATGCTTTCGAACATCTTAGATGATTTTTTAGATGAAGATGATAATGTTGCAACTTTTAATGGAAGAATGGGTACAGGCATCTTTAGTTTTTGTGTAGATAGACATAGAGGAAGTTCCTTTAAAGTTGATGTTAAAAATGCACAATGTGAGATAGACGGAGGAATGGAAAATAATAATTCAGTTATTATCTTAGAAGCTAAAAATGTTGTTCATCCGGATTTTCACATAAGGCAACTTTATTATCCATATAGGTTATGGGCAAGTAAGGTAAAAAAACCAATTAGGCTTGTTTTTTCTATTTATTCTAATCAAATATATAGATTATTTGAATATGAATTTGAAGATAGAAGCAACTACTCATCTATAAGATTGATAAAATCGAAGAATTATTCTCTACAAGATACAGATATTGCCTTAAATGAACTTTATGATGTCTATTCTAAAACAAATGTTATTTATGATGATAATCAAAATAACACAGATATACCTTTTATACAGGCTAATTCTTTTGAAAGAATCATATCACTTATGGAAATTTTATCCGAAGAAGATAAAACTACCGAAGAAATATCTGATATTATGCAATTTGACTTAAGACAGTCGGATTATTACTATAATGCTGGTAAATATCTTGGATTATTTGAGAAGGTAGACATTGAAGATGAAGGAAAAACTATAAAAAAAGTTTCGTTATCTAAATTGGGAAAGGATACAGTGAAACTTAGATACAAAGAACGTCAACTAAAATTAGTTGGGTTGATTTTACAACATGATATATTTTATAGGTTATTTATAAATGTTTGTAATAGTGGAGAGTTACCTACAAAAGAAGAAATTCAAAATATTATGAAAGAAAATAATGTGTGCAATGAGGGGCAGATAGTTAGACGTTCTAGTTCCGTTTATTCATGGCTTAAATGGATATTTAATTTACAAAACATATAACGCCTAAAAACACATTTTTATGTAGTACAGACAGAAGTTTATTATTGAGATAGCAGAAATGTTATCTCTTTTCTGTTGCTCAAAATTAAAAAGAAAGAACAAAGAAAATTAAAAATATAAATGAAAAAATCTTAACGTCAGAAGAAATTAAGAAGTTACAAAACAAAAGAAAAAAGATAATCAGTAAACAGAAACAGAAAGAACGAAAAAAGAAAGATACACCTGTATTAAAAAGGAGCAGTCTTTGAAAATATCTTTACAGAAAGCAATAACTTTACTAAAGATGAATTTTATAAGCTAATTACATTTCCAAATATCAAAGAGGCAGTCAATCAAAAAATCTTAAAAATCATAAAGAAAAGAGAAGAAAACGAGTATGTAGGTAAATTTATATCATTTATGATTTCAAATCAAAAAGAAAAATATGGATATGGGTATAAAATGGGAACTGGTAGACTAAAAAGGCAAAAAATACTACTTCCATCAACGCATAACCACACTCCAGATTATGATTTTATGAAAAAGTATATAATTATTCAAGAAATCAGTTCAATTAAAAATATTATAGAATTTTATTAGTTATATATTTAAACTTTTTTCAGTAACCTTACTTACTAAAAAAACTGTAGATTTCTCAATCTACAGTTTTTTTTATTTTTTATCAGCTAATTTTTCTAGTACATATTCATCAAAAAAGTGTTCTTGCAATACTTCTTTTTCAAATTTTCTATAGTGAATAATTTCTTTGTTTTTTATTAATGATAAAAATTTGTTTTGTGATGCTAAAGGTGTTTGTGGATTCAAATAAGACATTCCATAATGTATCTTTGATTTTATTAATGGTGCATAGTTTATTGTATCTATTTTGTTTAAATCATTTAACATTTCCGCTTCTTTATCTACATTATAACGTGCATATTCTCTTATTGGTGCATAGAATCCTACATCTTTATTTTCTTTATAAATATTTTCTAAATCACAAATATCTATATTGGCGATAAATTGCTCAGCTATCTCATTACTTATTGCACTTACTACCACCGATATTCCAGCACCTTGACCAAAACATAACGTGTAAATAGGTAGTTCGCCAAATTCTTTTTTTACTATTTGTAAGACATCTAGAGCATCTTGATAAACGTAATTATAATAATTTGTTTCTAAAAATGGTGCGTATATACTCCACGGTTGATTATTTTTACTTTTTCCTACTTGACCTCTTATGTGTAAAGATAAAACTGCATAATTATGAATGCTGTAACGGCTTAAATTCAAATAATCTTTCGGTGCTACTTTATAATCTGGAAATTCTAAAAATATTCCTTTGCAATCTCCTTTAGGAATAAATAAGTCTGCATATATTTCTGAATTATCAATAGCTAGAAATTTAATAGCATAACATTTTGCGTTTGGATGATTTTTTAAAGTTTCTTCTCTGGTATAATTAAATATTCTTTCTTGTTCTAGATTTTTCATTTTATTCCTCCAACAAAAATTGTAACATTTTTGAATTAAAATCAGGCATATTTTCGTGTGCAAATTTTCTGTATAATATTAATTTTTTTTCACTATTTATATTATTATATACCGCATATTGACTTTCTATCGGACATATATAATCTATTCCACTTATTGCAAATAATACTTTTGATTTTATTAGTGGTGCAAAGTTTTTTGTATCTATATACGCTAATTTATTAAATATTTCTTCTGTATTTTCACAAGTTGCATTAAACCAACGATTATAATATCTAATACCTTCGTACGCATCAATATCTAAATCTAAGTCATAAACTTTTTTCATATCAGATAAAAAAGGATATTGAATTATACATTTTTTTATATCATTATTTAATGCTGCACATATAGCAGATATCGCTCCCCCTTGTGAACCTCCTGCACAATTAATGTTGTTATTGTCTATTTCTTCAAGTTGACGAACTATCTTTACTAAAACACATACATCTAATATATTTTTTCTATAAATCATATTATCAACGCTGTCTGAAAGTCCTGTAACTACATGCCCTGCTACTGTAGGACCTTTTACTCTACCAATATCTTCACTAAGACCTCCTTGACCACGAAAATCCATAGCAAAAACTGCATACCCTAGAGAAGCAAAAGAACTTTTTTCAAACCAATTTCTATTTCTTCCAGGATAACCGTGAAAATAAAAAAGTGCAGGAATTTTTTTATTTGTTTTTGGCTTTATATATTTTGCATATATTTTTGCACCATCAAAACTTTCAAAATTCAAATTGTAATATTCTATATTTTCAAAATTTGAAAAATCTGTTTTTTCTATTGTGTATTTTAAAGGAATATTTTCTATTAGTTGCATTTGTTTTTGCCAATAATTATCAAAATTTTCAGGTTTTTTCCACGTTCCTTTATAGTGTTCCAAAATATTCACTCCAAATTCTTATTTATTTATAAATACACTGATTGCACCATAAAGTGCAGCATCATTTCCTAAACTTGCTGTTAAAAACTTAGTTTTATTTATTTTTATAGGATGTAATTCTTTAACTTTATTTCTAATTAAATCTAATAAATATTCTCCTTGATGAGAAACAGCTCCACCTATTACTATATATTTAGGATCTAAAATTAACATTATATCTACCAAACCATCTACTAAATGCGTAAGCCATTCATCTAATATTGTTAAACATTTTTCATCTTTATTTTTGCAAAGTTCAAAGAATTCTTTTACAGAAAGTTTTTCGTTTATTTCTTTTTTTATTTTTCTATCTAATGCTAAAGTAGATGCTCTCTGCTCATAATTTGTATTTGTAGCTCTATCATATTTCCCACGTCCAACTTCTCCAACACTAAAGTTTGAGCCTGCTGGCAAACTATTTAAATAATACGCTCCTCCAATTCCAGTTCCTAAAGCTATACAAAATACTTCATCAAGTCCTTTTGCCGAACCTAGCCATTGCTCACCAAGTAATGCACAGTTCACATCATTATCAGCATAAACTTTAACTCCTAATTTGTCCCCTAATTCTTTTTGAAAATTTGTTCCTATATAATTTAATATATTAATTCCCGAATCAACAATTTCGGCTTTATTTGTGTCTACAACGCCCGAACTAGAAATACCAATATAATTAAAATCATATTTTTCCTTTAATTGTTTTGAAATTTTATACATTTCATCAACTATTCTTACGTCAATATTGTTGGGTGTTAAACAATTTTCATAATGAACTATTTTATACTCTTCATTTATAATTGCAAATTTTATAGTAGTTCCACCTACATCTATACCTAAATACATAAAAAATCTCCTTAAAAATTATTATTTATTTTTAATATAATAATATCATAAAATCAAGCTATAATAAACAATAATTTTTATTTTAATTTTTTTATTTTATTTGGCTGTAATCGCTTGACAGAATAAAATAAAAGTTCTATAATATAAATGTATAATTTAATGTGTTAAATTTAAAATAAGGAGTTTTCATTATGAATGATTTAAAAGGTATTTATTCTGCTCTTTTAGTTCCGTTCGATAAAGAAGGAAATTTATTAGAAGATGGACTTAGAGAAGTAATAAACCATAATATTAATGTTAGCAAAGTAGACGGTCTTTATGTTAATGGTAGTAGTGGAGAAAATTTTTTACTAAATACTGCACAAAAGAAAAGAATTTTTGAAATAGTAAAAGAAGAAGTTGGAGATAGAATTAAACTTATAGCTCAAGTTGGTTCTCTTGATTTAAACGAAGCAGTTGAACTTGCAAAATATACGACAGAATTAGGATACGATTCATTATCTGCTGTTACACCGTTTTATTATCCACTATCATTTAAGGAAATAAAGCATTATTACGAAACAATAATAAATGCAACTGATAATACTATGATTTTATACTACATTCCATTTTTAACTGGTGTAAAAATTAGTTTAGATGAATTTGCAGAATTATTAGATAATGATAAAGTTATAGGTGTTAAATATACAGCTGCTGACTTTTATCAATTAGAAAGATTTAGAAAAAGATTCCCAAATAAACTTATTTGGTCTGGATTTGATGAAATGTTAGTTCAAGCTGCAATTAGTGGTGTTGACGGAGCTATCGGTTCTACGTACAACGTACAAGGAGAGCTTAGCAAACAAATTTTCAAATTAGCAAAAGAAGGTCAAGTTGAAGAAGCATACAAGTTACAACATAGAGCAAATGATGTAATTGAAAAAGTTCTTGAACTTGGATTATATCAAACATTAAAAGAAATTTTGAAAATCAAAGGTATAAATGCAGGATACTGTAAAAAACCTATGAAAGAATTTGATGAAAGTAAATTACCAATAGTTAAAAAGTTGGTAGAAGATTACAATTTATAAAAATTAACCTAAAATTTCAGGTTAAAATATAATTAAGCCTACTAGAAATAATATTTTTAGACCTGAGTTTATTTTTCTCAGGTCTTTTTAGTAAACTTATCATTTAACACGCACTTTAATAATATTTAAAGTTTTCATTGTTTTGCTTGGATTTATATTGTATATCCCCTGAAAATATAAATCCAAGCTCCTTGCGAAACTTACTAAAATATAAATAAAAAAGAGGTAAATTTTATGTTAATTAAAAGTAAAAAAGTTTGGTTTGCCGGACGATTTTTACCATTAATAATAGAAATAAAAGAAGAAAAAATCGTTGCAATATACGATTACGACGAAAATAAAAAAGTTGATTACGATTTTAAAGAAAACAGAATATTACCCGGATTTATTGATATTCACACACATGGAGCTTACGGCTTTGATACAAATGACGCTAATGAAGATGGATTACGTAACTGGGCAAAAAAAATAGGAGAAGAGGGGGTTACTTCTTTTTTACCAACAACTATAACTCAAACAGAAGAAGTATTAACTTCAGCGTTAAAAAATGTAGCAAATGTAGTTGAAAGTGGATATGAAGGTTCAGAAATATTAGGAGTACATTTTGAAGGACCTTATCTTGACGAAGCAAAAAGAGGAGCACAACCATTATCTTGTTTACAAAAAGCAGATGTAGAGCAATTTAAAAGATTTCAAGAAGCTAGTAACAATCTAATAAAAATTATTACTATAGCGAGTGATTTAGATGAAGACTACAAATTAACAAAATATTTAGCACAAAACGGCGTTAAAGTTAGTATGGGACATTCATCTGCAAATTACAAAAATACTTTATTAGCATTTGCCAACGGAGCCACTTCTCAAACTCACGTATTTAATGGTATGACAGAATTTCATCATAGAGATCCAGGGCAAGTAGGATATGCGTTTTTTGCTGATGATAGTTACGGAGAAATAATCGCTGATGGTGTTCATTCAACACCAGAATCACTTAACATATTTTTCAAGACAAAAGGAAAAGATTACGCAATAACTATTACAGACTCAATTATGTCTAAAGGTCTTGGAGCCGGAGAATATATTTTTGGTGGCGAAAAAGTTATAGTTAGCAACGATGGTCGTGCAATTAGAGAAGATGGTCGTTTAGCTGGCTCTACAGCAAAAATGATAGATAATTTGAAAATATTAATCGAAGAGGCGTTAGTTCCCATTAATTACGCAATAAATTCTTGCACAAAAAATCCTGCAAAACTTTTAGGTGTTGACAACTATAAAGGACGAATTAAAGTTGGATATGACGCAGATATTACAGTAATATCTAATGATTATAATGTTTTAGCAACATTTGGAAAAGGAAAATTAATTTACGACAATTATTAGAAAACGGAGAAAATAAATGAATTACAACGTATATAAAACAAAAAAAGAAGCGTCAGAAGCTGCATACAAATTAATAAAAGAAAATTTAAAAGAAAATTCTACATTAGGGCTAGCTACTGGTAGTACACCTACAGATTTATATAAAGCTATGATAGAAGATTACAAAACTTCTAACATCTCATACGAAAATATAACAACTTTCAACTTAGATGAATATGTAGGAATAAGTTATGACCATCCAGAAAGTTATCACAAATTTATGGATACTAATTTATTTAATCATATAAATATAAAAAGAGAAAATATAAATATTCCTGACGCAAGCGCTAAAAATTTACAAAAAGCTATTGAAAATTATCAAAAAAAATTAGATAATAACACTATAAACATTCAAATTCTCGGTGTTGGTAGCAATGGACATATAGGTTTTAACGAACCTGGAACACCTTTTGATTCAGGGGTTCATATTATTGATTTAGAAGACGAAACTATTGAAGCTAACTCAAGATTTTTCGGCGGCGATATAAATCAAGTTCCAAAACAAGCAATGACAATGGGGATAAAAGATATTATGCGTTCAGAGTTAATTATTTTACTTGCATTTGGAGAAAATAAAAAAGATGCAATTAAAAAATTAATGACAAACTCAGAAATAACTACAGAAATACCTTGTACGATATTAAAAAATCATCAAAATGTACATATTTTTGTAGACGAATATGCAGATTATCAAAATTAATAATAAAATAAATTTATAAGGTGATTTATATGGATAAAACAATAAAATGGGCAAAAGTAAAACATTTACCTGCACCAGTAGGATTTACAGAAAATATAGGTGTATCTAATATGCTGTGTGGAATATTAGATAACAAATTAATTTTAGGTGGAGGGGCTAATTTCCCTTATGAACATCCACTTCAAAACGGAAAAAGGGTAGAACACCGATCACTTTACTTAATAAGACCTGTAGAAAACACATTCCATATAATTGACACTACAATATTAGAAAAGCCAGTTGCAGATGGAAAAGCAATAATATTTAATAATATAATGTTTTTTATTGGTGGTAATAGAATTTTAAAAATAAATATTATTAATAACAAATTACACGTTTCAGAATATTTTGAATTACCTTTCACAATAAAAAATTGCGTCGCAGAACAACTAGACGGTATAATTTACTACGGACTTGGAACTATAGACGGAAAATTAACAAATAAATTTTTCGCATTCAACATATTCACAAAAGAAAACGTAGAAATATCTTCATTTCCATCTTATCCACGTGAACAAGCAGTTTGTACATTATTTAAAGATGAAATAGTTATATTTAGTGGTGGCGGAAAAATTGCATATACCGACGGATACAAATACAACATAAAGAAAAAAATGTGGCAAACACTATCTGACGTCGAAATAAATAACGAAAAAATATCATTATTAGCAGGAGGCCACACAAAAATAAACGATAACGAGTTGTTAGTTATCGGTGGCTTTAACGAAAAAGTATGGAACTATGCTAGTAACAACTTTGCAACATTAAAAGATGAAGAAAAACAAAAATTTAGAGAATTTTATTTTTCTCAAGATATAGAATATTATAATTGGAATAAAGAAATGCTAATATACAACTATTTAACAGATAGTTGGAAAACAGTTGGCCAAATTTCATTTGAAGCCCCTTGTGGAAATTCATTAATATTTATAAACGATAATTTATATTCTATTATGGGAGAAATAAAACCAGGGACAAGAACACCAAATATTTATAGATTGGCAATAGAAAACTTGTTTACAAAACCATTATTTTAAAATAGTTAATATAAAATCGACCTTTAGTTATTAGAAAAAAATCTAAAATTAAAGGTCGAATTTTAATTTACTAATTTTTATAACTCTCTTGAATTTACATCTACATAATCTTGATTTTTATTTTTAAAATTATTTTGGTTATAAGATTTTTTAGGAATTAAAATCACTGCAAGTAAATACAATAAAATCGAAGTACCAAAAGTGAAAAATAAACTTAAGAAAAATATTAACCTTACTAATCCAACACGAAAATTAAATCTTTCAGAAATGCCACTGCAAACTCCCCCTAACAATCCATTTTCTGATCGAAAAATACCGAAAACTATGAATAAAGTTGAAAACACTTTTTTTATTTTTCTAAATAAATTCATATATATAATTCCTTAACTTTCTATTTTATCTTTAAAAATTATTGTACAAAACTTAACTTAAATGCACTTAATATATACTTTCCCACAGTTCTATATTATTATAAACAAAATATAATAATATAACAGTTTTCGGAATAATAAATATAAATTAATTTTGGTTATAACAGCGATGTTAGCGTTGATTATAACAGTATGAATTTTTATGAAAAAAAAAAAAAAAACATTGTTTTAATACTGTATTTTTGATATAATAAATCTGTAAAATTAAATATAACATTGGAGGTTTACATATATGAGATTTTACAAATTTTTATCAATTTTGACAGTTGCTGCCCTATCAGTAACTATCGCAGGATGTAGTACACAAACTTCTAATAGTTCTACATCAACAACAGAACAAAAATCTCCAGATCACGTTCTTGGCGTTTCACTTGAAAACCCTATTAAAGTGGACAAAGAAAAAGGAACTGTTACGGTTTTAAGTCAAGTAAATGGTAAATATTTTAACCAAACAACTAGACACGGTTCTGTTGAAACTAGTGGAAGTAACGGAGCAAAATCTGTTCTAACTGCTTTCGCAAAACCAGAAGCTTTCTATAATGCCCTAGTAGAAATCGGAGCTGAACCTGGAAATAATATGACTCCAGCGAATGCAACAACTACTCACGTAGAAGGTACTCCAATAAAAATGGAAATTACTTGGAACGGTGCTGAAAAAATTTATGACGTAAATGAAATAATTTTAGATAGCAACGGAAAAGAAATTGACTTTAGATTTGGCGGAAACCTAGACAGAGCGAAAGATAAAAACACAGGTTGTCTAACTTGTTTAGATAGTTGTCCTGTTGGTATTATATCTAACGTTACTTATACTTACGGAGCAGTAGAAAATACTGGTGAAGTTAAATTCACAGGAAACTCTGAATTACTTCCAGAAGATGGTACTTATATTGCTACTATCTACAGTATTAACAAAGAAAAATTAAAATCATAATTAAATGCAGAGATTAAGAGTATTCTTCTATTATATCTCTACCGGTTTAGCAATAGGTTATTTGTTGTCTCTATTATTATCATTCCATACTAAATATGAAATGATGATTAGTGCTTCACTACTTATTTTTATATTTATCGGATTTGGGATAATGTTAGGAATTGCTTATAAGCGAATAGATATTAAGTATTTATTTTTCTACATAGAAGCTTTTACCCTACTTATAGCTTTAGTAACTGGAAAATTAATACAAATTATCTATATCACTAAAGAAGCTTTTACTATTAATATACCTGCAAAAAAATTAGTATTACCTGTTTTAGCTATATTTTTAGTTATAAACTTAATAAATATTTACATCATAGCTACACTTAGTAAATATCAAAAAGTTTATACTAAAGAAGAGCGTAAAGCACTAAAAGCAAAAGCAACTAAACTTAGCGAACTTCGTGAAAATATTAGCGAAGAAGAATTAGCAAATCGTAAAGCAATTCGTAAAAAACAACAGATAGCAGCAATTATTATAATCGCAATCTCCCTAATTATTTACTTTGCTGTACCTGGTGTTAAAAACAATTTGAATCACGCATTTGCTACAATATCTCAACTTGATACTAAGTTAGTTATTGAATATCTTCGTTCTTACGGAGCTTGGGCCGCTGTAGTTTCATTTATTTTAATGATTTTACAATCAATTGCAGCACCAATTCCTGCATTTTTGATTACCCTGTCAAATGCAGCAATTTTCGGTTGGGTTTTAGGAGCTGTTTTATCTTGGTCATCAGCTATGGCTGGAGCAGCTGTTTGTTTTTATTTAGCACGCGCTTTAGGTCGTGGGCCTATAGAAAAACTTACAAGTAAAGGTGCAATGGCGAGTGTTGACGTCTTCTTTGAGCGTTATGGACATCGTACTATATTCATTTGCCGTCTTTTACCGTTCATTTCATTCGACTTCGTAAGTTACGGAGCAGGACTTACTAATATGAAATTCTGGCCGTTCTTTATAGCAACGGGAATTGGGCAACTCCCTGCTACTATCGTTTACTCTTTTGTTGGTGGAACACTGACAGGAGGAGCACAAAAACTATTTTTAGGTTTAATGACTTTATTCGCATTATCAATAGGTATTGGTATTATGAAAAAGGTTTATAACGATAAACATAAAGATAATATATCTTTAGAAGAATCAAAACCAGAATAAAAAAGCCATCAACTTTGGACTAACCTCACCAAAGCTGATGGTTCTTTTTATTTTTAATAAACTTATTATTTAACAAGTTCTTTTACAGCTATATAATTATCTTCATTATCAGAAAAAGTAAAATGTCTTAATCCTCCAAATTCCATAATAACATTTGTTTTTACGCCTTTTTCTGTTAATTTGTTATATGTTTCTTCAAGATTTTCTACTTCAAACATTAACGATGGAAAACCTACATTCATCTGGGGATTATTTTTTGCTACCCAATTTTTATCATGCAAACAAAACTTTGTAACAGAATTTTTACTAGGTGCTATTTCATAAGAAACAGCATCCCCAAAGTCAGATGTTTCTAATAACACAAACTCTAATTTTTCTGTCCAAAATTCCATTGCCATTTTTGTATTTTCTACATATATCATCGTAGTTGATTTTTTTATCATAATATTTTCTCCTAATTATTGTTTTCTAATTCTTTTTCTATTAATTTTAACAATGCCGAACAACCTTTTACAACATCATTATAAGTTGTATCGAAATCACCAGTATACCACGGATCTGCAATTCCTCTTTTTTCCCCAGTATATTCAAGCAACATTTTTACTTCACCTGTTTTTCTTCCGTTAATAAAACGTATAATGTTTTTTATATTACTTTCATCCATTCCTACTATGTAGTCATTATTTAAATCTTTATCTTCTAATGTTCTACTGTGCATTCCTTTTACTGAAATATTTTCTTTTGCAAGTCGTTCACGAGTACCATGATGTACAGGATTACCATGCTCCCAAGAACTTGTTGCTGCCGAATCTATAAAAATTTGCTTTTCCAATCCTGCGTCAACAACCATTTTTCTGAAAACTGCTTCCGCCATTGGAGAACGACAAATATTTCCTAAACAAACAAATAATACTTTTACCAATTTTTTATCTCCTAATAAATTTTTTCTATATTAATTATAATCTATTAATATAAAATTTTCACTTATTAAGTAACTTACTTTGACAATTTAATATATTTTAATTTGTGGCAAATTATTGAATAAAATTCTATATTTTTTTATTTTTATAAAAATTTTTTAACTAACCATATACACTATATAAAAAATAAGTTATAATATTTCTATTGATAACCATTATCAACTGTTTTGAGAGGAATTATTATGAAAATTGATAAAAGAGCGATGGCTCTCTTTAATATAAAAAAAGAAATTAATTATTTAATTATTTGTCGTATTGTTTCATTTCTTTCTTTTTTAGCATTTTCTTACAATTTTGTTGATTTGCTTTTTAAGATATTAAACAACAACATCAATACTAATTTTTGGTATTTATTTTTTGGCAGAACTATTTTGATTTTAGTTGTATATTATCTATCTTTATTTTTTGATAATAAAGTTAGCCACATTATTTCCACAAAAATTAGAAATATTTTACGTTCTGAAATTTATAATAAAATAGAAAAATTGTCATTAAATTATACAGATGCAATACCTACGAGTAGTTTGTTAGTTATAAATTCTACATCTATACCGAGTATTGAATTATACTTTAGCAAATTTATACCACAAGTTTTTGCAACAATTTTTATCGTAATTAGTTCACTTATTATTTTTGGAACTATTAGTATTTGGCTTTCTGTAGCCATGATTTTTCTTTACCCTTTAATTCCTTTTTCTATTATGTTAATTATTAAAAAATCGAAAAAAGTAAACAAAAAAACTTTTAGTGATTTTCTAAATTTAACAGAATTATTTTTTGATAGACTTAAAGGTTTTTCTGTAGCAAAAATTTACGGAAAAGAACTAAATGTTACTCATGAAATTGATGAACGTAGTGAGAAATATAGAGTTTCTACTATGGCTTTACTTAGACATCAACTAAATTCTATAAATGTAATGGACGCTATTACATACATTTCTATTTTCGTAATGTCAATTATTTCAATTTTTGCTGTTAAAGAAAGTATGTTTATTATTTTTGTAATAGTTGCGAGTTTTGAATGTTTTAGACCTTTGCGTGCTTTAGGTGGACTTTTTCACATTTCTATGAAAGCTAACGTTGAATTAGATAATATTTATAAATTGTTAGATTACGAAGAAGATAAAAAAGATAGTAATATAAAATTATCTACTGGAAAAGATATTAATTTTAAAAATGTAACTTTTAGTTATAATGACGAAAAAAATATTTTAGAAAATATTAATATTACTTTTAAAAACTCTACAAAAACAGCATTAGTTGGAGAAAGTGGAAGTGGTAAATCTACTATTATTAAATTAATAATGGGTCTTAAAAAAGTTAATAATGGAAGAGTAACTTATAATAATTACGACACTAATTTAATTCCTTTTAATGAATTAACTAATTTAATGACCGTTATTTCTAGTGATAGTTATTTAAGTTCTGACACTATTTATAATCATTTGAAAATTAACGATAATATTACTGAAGAAGGAATGTTTGAAGCTTTAGAAAAAGTTAATTTGAAAAATTTTGTTCTTGAGCAAGGTGGTTTAAATTATAAACTAGCTGATGGTGCTAGTAATTTATCAGGCGGACAACGACAACGTCTAATTGCAGCAAAAGCTATTTTAAAAAATAGTTACATTTATATTTTAGATGAAGCTGTTTCTAATATTGATGATTATAGTAAAAAATGTGTTCTTGATGCTTTTGATAGTATTAGAGAAAACAAAATTATAATAATTATTTCTCACGATTTAGAAGTTATGAAAAATTGCGATAACATTTACGTTTTAAAAAACGGAGAAATAATAGAAAGTGGAAATTATGCTGAATTAATAAATAACGACAATTTATTTAACAATTTGTTAAAAGAACAACTACTTTTAAAAAACAAATTTTTTGCAAAGGAGAATAAATAATGTTGACAATTAAAAACTTAAAAAAACTTCTTTTAATAGCAAAAGATTTAAAAAAACAATTATTTCTTGCTACATTATTCGGTAGTCTAGGACATTTATCTGTAGTAATAATAACTTTCTTCTTAACATTAATATTTTTAAATGAAGGTTGGATTGTTACATTATTAATTTTTGCTACAATATTATTTGCATTTTCAAAAGGATTTTTCAGTTATACTGAACAACTTTTAAATCATTATGTAGCTTTTAAAATTTTGCATGTTTTACGTTTAAAAGTGCTAGATAAGTTTAGAAAAATTTCGTTAAACAATTTTTTAAAAAACAGTTCAGGCGACTATATGACTATGATTATGACTGATATTGAAATATTAGAAGTGTTTTACGCTCATACGATAACACCATTTTTAATATACGTAATTCAAACTTTTGCAGTTGCCATTTTTATTGCAGTGTTTAACGTGAAACTTGCACTTATAGTTTTTGTTTTATATATTATTATCGGATTTTTCGTTCCGATTTTATCAAAATCAAGAGGTGAGTTACACGGAAATGATTACCGTAAAAATTTAACTAATATAAATAATTCATCTATTGAAGAAGCATATTCAATTTTTGAAACTATTCAATACAATAAAGTTTATACCGTAAAAGAAAAATTAAAAGCTGAAACAAAATCTCTTACGGAAAGTTCATATAGAAAAGCACAATTTCAAATTAACATTAATTTTTTAACAACAGTTTTATACAATTTAAGTATTATTATTTTTATATTATTTGCGACTAACTTAATTGCTGATATAAATACTATAATAGCATTAACTGCATTATACATCGTTTCTTTTACACCAATTTTATATATGGGGAATCTTGCATCAACACTTAGTCAAACAATGTCTGCTGGTACGAGATTTATTAATTTATTAGAAACCGAAGAAGAAACTGAAAAACGTGGTAAAAAAGTTGATTTTAACAATCTAACTATTAAAAACTTAACTTTTTACTATGGAGAAAATAAAATTATTGAAAATTTATCGTTTGTTGCAAAAAAAGGTGAAATTATCGGAATTAGCGGAGAGAGTGGCAGTGGAAAATCTACACTCGCAAAATTAATTATGAAGTTTTTACCTGTGAACGACGGCGAGATTTTGATAGACGGTGTAGACATTAAAAATATTGATACAAAACATTTCCGAGAAAATAGTTCTATTATTATGCAAGAAAGTTACTTGTTCAACTCTTCATTAGAAAATAACGTAACTATATTCGATAAAAATATTAATAAAGAAAAATTATTAGAAAGTTTTGACAACACAAATTTAACAAACTTTGTCTCTTCACTTAAAAAAGGAACACGTGAAATAATAGGGGAGAGGAGTTCTAATGTTTCTTCTGGACAAAAACAGAGAATAGCTACTTCTCGTTCTCTATATAATAACTCTAAACTTCTAATTTTAGATGAAGCTACATCAAATATCGATATTTTTAGTGAAATCGAACTATTAAAAACATTAGAAAAAATAAAAGAAGATAAAATAATTTTAATAATTTCTCACAATAAGAGTACTTTATCAATTTGCGATAAAATTGTACAATTATAAAAAACAGCTACTAAAAATCGATATTTTATCGGTATTTTTAGTAGCTATTTTATTTTTAAATAGTTTGATGGGTTAAAACAAAAAATTTTTATATTAAATATCTTTTATATTTTTCAAAATTTCATTAGCGTCATAAAAAAGTTTTTCTATAACTTCTTTTACAGGTTTTATTTCTTTTATAAGCCCTGCTATTTGACCT
>CAMBPW010000010.1 GCA_945869755.1 uncultured Gemella sp. | reverse complement strand
GCAAATTATCCGTTCGCAACTATTGATCCTAACGTAGGAATTGTAGAAGTTCCAGATTATAGATTGAATAAATTAACAGAATTAGTAACGCCGAAAAAAACAGTACCGACTTCATTTGAATTCACTGATATTGCGGGAATAGTAAAGGGAGCTTCAAAAGGAGAAGGGCTAGGAAATAAATTTTTAAGTCATATTCGTGAAGTTGACGCAATTTGTCAAGTAGTTCGTTGTTTTGAAGATGAGAATATTACACACGTTGCAGGAAGTGTTGATCCTATTTATGATATTGAAGTTATAAATTTAGAATTAATTTTAGCCGATTTAGAAAGTGTAGAAAAACGTATTGGTCGTGTAGAAAAACAAGCTAAACAAAAAGATAAAGACGCACTTGCAGAATTTGAAGTTTTAACAAAAATTCGTGAAGTTTTAAAAGAAGATAAACCAGCACGACTATTAGAATTTGATAAAGAAGAAGCAAAAATCGCTAAAAATTTACACCTATTAACTTTAAAACCAATGCTTTATGTTGCAAATGTGAGTGAAGATGATTTATTAGATGTAGATAATAATGAATTTGTCAAAAAAGTACGTGAATTTGCAAATGCAGAAGGTAGTGAAGTAATTGTAATTTGTGCAAAAATTGAAGAAGAAATGGCTTCGTTAGAAGATGAAGAAAAATCTATGTTCCTTGAAGAATTGGGAATTGAAGAAAGTGGTCTTGATAAATTAATAAAAGCAAGTTATAGTTTATTAGGATTAGCAACATATTTTACAGCAGGAGTCCAAGAAGTTCGTGCATGGACATTTAAAAAAGGAATGCTTGCTCCAGAATGCGCAGGAATTATTCACTCAGATTTTGAACGTGGATTTATTCGTGCAGAAACTGTAAGTTATGATGATTTATTAGAAAATGGAAGTATGGTTAAAGCTAAAGAAGCAGGAAAAGTTCGTCTTGAGGGGAAAGAATACGAAGTAAAAGACGGAGATATTATGCTATTTAGATTTAATGTTTAGTTGTATTAAAAAAATTTTTGAAATAATACAATTGCTTTTTATTGAATTAAAGTGTATAATTAGGTAGTCAATAAAAGTATTAAAGTAATAATTGTAATATAGGTATAAGTTGTGTAAGTGAAAAACATTTATTTTATTTATTATCTTTGAAACAAAAATTATATTAAGGCAAGTAATTGATAATAAATTAATAAGGAGACTTGTATGCAACAAGGTACAGTAAAATGGTTTAACGAAGAGAAAGGTTTTGGATTTATTTCTGTTGAAGGTGGAAAAGATGTTTTTGTTCACTTTTCTGCAATAGCTAAAGATGGATTTAAAACTTTGAAAGAAGGTCAAAAAGTAGAATTTTCTATTGAAGAAGGTTCTCGTGGGCCACAAGCTACTAACGTAGTAGTTCTTTAATTAGTAGTTAATATAAAAATCTCACCCCAAATGTTAGAAATATCTAATGTTTGGGGTGAGATTTTTTATTGTAGATATTTAGTTAATTAGAAATTCACATACTTCTGAAACGTAAGCAAGATAACGAAATCACAAGGACAGTTTTAGTTAATTAGAAATTCATATACTTCTGAAACGTCCATATATCCCATATCGCATATAACATGTTAGAAATTCACATACTTCTGAAACAGCTTCTTCACGTGCTTGTCTTAATTCTCCGTTTTAGTTAATTAGAAATTCACATACTTCTGAAACTATATAGGATTTGTAGTTTGAACATACGCTGTTTTAGTCAATTAGAAATTCACATACTTCTGAAACACTCATTATGCAGATGGTTTTGCGAAGAAGGTTTTAGTTAATTAGAAATTCACATACTTCTGAAACAGCTTCTTGAATTATTTCATCATCAAACGCGTTTTAGTTAATTAGAAATTCACATACTTCTGAAACACAGAAGAGTTTAATTTTAAAATAAAAAAAGTTTTAGTTAATTAGAAATTCACATACTTCTGAAACGGAAGTGTGTTTTGTAATGTCGTCGCTGAGTTTTAGTTAATTAGAAATTCACATACTTCTGAAACTACCACTTGGAAGTTCAATTGTTAAAAATGTTTTAGTTAATTAGAAATTCACATACTTCTGAAACGCAGAAGTGGGAGTTTTTTTCATTTTTATCCGTTTTAGTTAATTAGAAATTCACATACTTCTGAAACAACCAGTCTTTTTATTTCTAAATGTTGTTCGTTTTAGTTAATTAGAAATTCACATACTTCTGAAACCAAAATCTACAATTTCTCCAAACATTCAATGTTTTAGTTAATTAGAAATTCACATACTTCTGAAACAATGGATTGTATCTAATAGATGATACAAAGTTTTAGTTAATTAGAAATTCACATACTTCTGAAACTATGCATCGTGTGTATTTTCTTTGAATTGTGTTTTAGTTAATTAGAAATTCACATACTTCTGAAACAAGACATCAATAGTTATTTGTTGGACATCGTTTTAGTTAATTAGAAATTCACATACTTCTGAAACAGGTGGGTCTGTACATAACAAATCAATAATGTTTTAGTTAATTAGAAATTCACATACTTCTGAAACCAGTAATTGCAATGCAATATAATTATAATGTTTTAGTTAATTAGAAATTCACATACTTCTGAAACAATTAATTGATATAAAATACGGAGCGAGATGTTTTAGTTAATTAGAAATTCACATACTTCTGAAACAGGTTTTTCTCGCACCTAAGCAAGCTAAGAGTTTTAGTTAATTAGAAATTCACATACTTCTGAAACGAGTTAATGGAGAATTAGGTATTATTTTTAGTTTTAGTTAATTAGAAATTCACATACTTCTGAAACCTCAAATTAGGTTATGTGAATTTCGTACAAAAAAAGATTCTATCTATTGCAAATTAATTAACAATATTAGAATCGATAGTTCACTTGAACAATGCCTTATTTAAGGCGATATGAATAAATTTTTATTTCAACTTAAATATGTGAATTTCTTAATTACTTATATTATATGATATTTTAATTTTATTTGCAACTGTTTTCTTATAATTCGCAACAATCTTTATCAAAAATAATTATTTTTTCAAGGTCAGATAATTTACTATATTTATTTTCTAATGATTATTCGATATTTAAAATATTTATTTTATTGTTTATTGAAAATTTGTATATTTCGATTAATTCTTGTTCACTAAAATATATGCGAGAATTTAAAATTATTATGAGTTTAAAGTTTGCGATATGACTCAACGTTTTTAAATATGTTAAAAATTTTTCTAAAAAATTCTCGTTGTCAATGTCTATTTTAAAATTTGCAATTTTTAAAATGTTTAATATATCGAGTTCATCATCAAATTGTAAGTCATACTCACTTTGGTAACTTAAATCATCGAAATATTGATTTAGGGTATGTTTAATTTTTAGCGTTTCTTCATAATTTTCTTGTGTAATTTTTTGTAAATTTGTTAAAATTACATTTATAATTTTTTTGTTATTTATTTCTAAATTAAAAGTATCAAATATAGCTGTACAATTTTTTGCGAAATCTAAAGTTTTTCCGTCTTTTATTAATGAAAAAGTGTTATTTTTATTAGCTAGTTGTTCAATTAATTCTAATGTTATTTGTCTAAAATATAATTGGTTTTCTATTATTACTGTATTTATTATATTTTCTTTAATTTCAATAGTTTGTTGCCAATTTTTGTTTAATAATTTCATAGCTCTATAAACCTCTCATCACTATCTACATACTCTTTTTGCATTTCTCCTACTAAATATTCCATTTTTGCAAATTGTTTTTCGGTTACCGTTAAAATTTGTACAAGTCCCTCTGTAGGACAGTTCTTTTTGACGTTGTCGATTATTAAATTTGATGAAATGGAATTTACTGCTAGTTTACAATAGACAGATTGTTGTAACATAATAAAACCATTTTTTATTAAATATTTTCTAAATTGTCGATATTCTTTTCTCTGGTCGGAGTATTCTGTAGGTAAATCGAACATAACAAAAACTCTCATAAATCTATAACTCATAACGATATGTTTTAATTAATGTTAAATCTTCTTCGTTTAATGACTTAAAAATACTTTGAGTATATATTTTTATAGCATTTGCTACTGTTTGTTTTTTATTGTCAATATAAACGTAGTTATTTAACATTTGTATTAATAAGTTTTTATGTTCTGTAGAAAATTCGCCACAATTTCCAAATGAATATACAATTTTATCAACAATTATTCTAAATGGCTCCATTAAATCACAAGATAAGTTGAACGGATTATATTGATTATGATGATTAAATCCAAATTGTGTAGCATAACCACTAGCAACTATTTCTCTATTGAAAGCTGATAAAATTATTGCATAACCGTAATTTAAAGCTGAGTTTGTAAAACATTCTTTATCTCGATTAAAGTCTTTGCCGTACAAACTATTAAAATATACTTTTGCAGAATGACCTTCTCTATTAGTTACATCATTATATTCTAATTCTTCTAAGTATTGTTCTAGAAGTTTATATTCTTTCTTATTCAATTCTTTTAAAAAATCGTACTGTTTTTTTATTTTTTCGTAAACTATTTTTGTCCAGATACTTTCAACTATATTCACTTTCCAATTTATTTGTGTTCTATATTTTAAACTCGTATCGTGTGAGCCATAAAGTGCTATTAGATTGGAACAAGGATTTCTTTTTTCGTCGCAAAATAAAACTTGAACTTTATTTTTTATTAATTCGTTTAAAAGTACAGATGTAATGCTAACAGCTGTACTTTCAACAATAATCATATATAGTTCGTTAATATTTATGCGTTTAATTTCTTGTTCTTTTCTAACAGTAAGATAGTTCATTTTATAGTCTAATTTTGCTCTATCTCTAATAACTACTGTTCTCCAAGTCATATTTATCCCTCAACTTATATTATTGTAACTATTTTTTCGTATAAACCTGTAACTGATTTTTCAATTATTTTAAATTCATCTAATTTTGTAATATTCATATTTAATGATGTTCTTGATGTTATGATATCAATAGTTTTTAGTTTATCAAAATTTGTTTTATAGGTTGCCAGTATGTTTAATATTTCTAGAATTTGAATACACTGTGCTTCTAATGATAAGTTTTTAAAAATATTTTTAGTTTGGTCTTTTTTGAAATCGTCGTATTTGTTATATTGTTTATTTTTGAAGATACCACTATTCATTTTTTCAACTAAATGGTCAAATAGCTTTAAGTTAGTTTCTAAAGAAATTATTTTTTCGTTTACTTTTAATTTTTCTCTTTCTTTTTCAGTTTTAGCAGAATTAAATTTGAATACAAATTTTGATATTTCCTTTAATGTTCTATTATGTTCTTTATCTATTAACACTTCTACAGCGGAATCTAAAGTAAATCTATCATTAGTTTTTCCACCTACATAGTAGTAAAAGTTATTTATTTTAACTAAAGAACCGATACATAGTTTTTTGTACAGTAATTTTGGATTGTATATTTCATTTTTTTCTATATTTTTAAATTAATTAATTTTGTTGTCAATGTACACAGGAATAGGAATTAATTTTATTTGTTTTTCTACTCCATTTTTAGTTTTTATTTCATAAGAAATTATACTGTAGTACGCAATACTAATTGATGTATAACCACCGTATTTAGATACATCGTTTAGTTTTTCTGTATTTTGTTTTTCACTATTTTTTAATGCAAAATATCCATCAGTCTTAGCTATTTTTTTATTATATATAGTTACTTTATTAAATAATGCACCTTTTTGTTTAGCTACTTTTTTTGAAATGTTAATTCTTTTACATTGTATTTCTTTTTTGATAGTTTCTATTGTTTCTCCTACTATCCAAGCATTTTTAACGTCTTTTCCATATATATTGTTTAATGTATAATTTTTATTATTTTTCTCTATAAAATTAGCTACATATTTTGTGAATTTTGTAGAAAATACATTTCCTACAACTATACTCAAATAAGCATCATGTGCGTGGTGATAGTTGTTTAGTTCTCTTATTTTAATAAGTTCGGGATTTATTACTTTTGAAGTATATATTTTTTTATATTCATCAAAAATTGTTTCATAAGCAAAATCTTGTCTAAACTCACTAATGTTTTCTGCTTTAACGTAATAAATTTCAGTATGAGGTAATAAGTTTTTCAAAATTCCTGCTACAGCTTTTGTTGATTGTGAAGTTTCAACTAGTTGTCTGTTTATAAATTTAGCAAGCTGTTCTGTAGTTAATTCTTCTTCACATACTAATCTATTATATTTTTCTTGTGTTATTAATTTTTTATCTAATAATGTTTTCCAATAATTTTTTATTTCTTTTGTTATAGTAAGAGTTTCTTTTAACGGATATTTATCTTTTTTAGCTTCATTTTTTGTTTTTAATGTTAATACTAAATTGTTATGTAAACTATCATCTTTAGTTTTAGAACGTGGATAAATGTGATCTATGTCATAAATATTATTATTAAATAGTTCACTTAAATTTATTTCTTCTCCACTATAAATACATTTTCCTAGTTGTGTACAGTATAGCCATAGTTTTTTAGTTTTGAAATATTCATCTGGATATTGTTTAGCTACTTCTTCTAAAAGTTGTTTGTCATCTTTTAGGTTTTTAAATAATTTTTCAAGTTGCGTTTTTCTTGAATCTGTTCTCTTCTTCTCAGCCTTGTTAGACCTAATAGTTTCAATAAATATTTTTTTAGGATCTTTACCTAACAATTTCCTTATTTCTTCTACTATTTTTAAAGTTTGCCAAACGGCTCTTTTTACTGATGGAGAAACGTAAATGTCGTTTACTATGTCATAGTCGACTTTAATAATCGGTTTTTCTAATTTTTTGTTGTAATTTTCAATTGCATCAGTATAACCTTTTTCTTCACGCAAAAGTTCCATAAAGTGAAGCATATTGTTACGCATTGCATTTATAATGTTAAAAATTTCCCCAGTAGACAAATCGACTAATTTTTCGCTATAGATTCCAGTTAATAATTTTTCAGAGAATCGTCCCCACCCTTTATATCGAAGGTTTGCTAATTTATTTATTTCGTCGTCGTTTAATTTTTCTCCGTAATTTTCTTTTATTTTATTTATTACGAGTTTTTTAGTTTCGCCGAACAGAGTAAGCCAGCTAATAATGTTTTCTACCATAACATTATCAAATTTTTCACCTAAAATATTTTTAGTTTCAACGTATGATTTTAAATTTGATTTTATTTCTATATCTATACCAGCTAATTTTTTATCTTTAGGTAGAACATTAGTACTTTGTAAATATTTTTCTAATTTGTTTTTTGTTAATTTTTGTACTTTGTTTTTAAAAAATGTTTCAATAATATCGTTACGTACATCTATAGAAAGACGAACGCCATCAATGTTTAACACGTTTAGCTCGTTTAATAGCTCGTATTCAGAATATAATAGTGAATTTTTAGGAATAACTTTTTCTTCTAGTAAATAGGTGCAGTTATTAGTCATTTTTTCGATAAATTGTGTTGCACTAGCTTCTTCGTTGACAACATCTTTAAAATTCCACGGTGTAATTTTTTCAGAACTGTTGCGAACTATCCATGCATTACCACCTTTATTTTTATGATAATTGTTTAAAGGACCTATGTAGTATGGTATTCTAAATTCGTGCAGCATAATTATTTTTTCAGAAGTAGAGTAACCATCTGTTTTTTCTTTTAAAAAAGGATAATATTTTTCTGCATTTTCTAATATTAATTTTAGTTCTTCTAAATGTACTTGATATGGAATTACCCCATTATCTCTTGTTTTTTGTAGAAGTAGAAAATCTCCTAATTCTAGTCTTGATTTTATTTCTTTTACTTCTTCAGTTTCTTCGAGGTTTTTTAATATGGTGTTCGTAATAAATTTTTTGAAATCCTCGTAGGAAGCTTTGCTATAATATTCTATTTTTTTAGAAGAGTTATTTGTTTTTATATTTCCGTCTTTTGATAGTGTACCACGACCTGCGTAGTGAAGATAATTATTTTCTATTTTATTTGTAAAACAATTTTTATAAAGTTCTATTTTTTCATCTTGACTAAGTTTTTTATCATTTTTAATAACATTTTTTAATAGTTTCAAGTCTACTTTGTGCTTATTATAATGTTTTACTTTTGATTCGGAAATAGTTAAACCAGGTTCTTTTATTTTTGTTAAAATTATAGCGTCGTAAATTTTTTTCGCTAAATCAATAGTGGTAATATCATCGCCTAACATTGCTTCATAATCAGCACGAGTTTCTTCATAAGGTTTTTCAAAAGAAATTTCATTTTTGTCAGCTTCTTTATAATTTTCATTTTCAAAAATAATATCTAATTTTGATTTTATTCCTATTGCTAATTTAAAAAATGCGTCAAGTTGTTTATTTTTATTGAATAAAATTTTTATATTTTTTACTTTATCAAGTTTGTTGCTATTTTTGTTTAATAGTATTGTTTCTAATTTTTCTAATTTTGCGTCATCTTCTAATAGAAGTAGTGTATCTTCATTAAAACAAATTTCATCTTTTAAGTTGTGTAATATGTCTATTATGCTGTTGTCATTAGATAAAGTTTCTCCAGAAAATATAAAGTTTCCACGATATTTTAAAATGTGATGACAAGCTAAATACAGTTCTCTAATGTCAGGATTTTCTTTTTTTAATAAATGTTCACGTAAATGATAAATAGTTTTATATTCTGAATAAAAATTTTTGTCGGTATAATTTTCATCATTAAAAAGAACATATTTAGAGTTAACAGTTTTATCTTCCAAATAAAATTTACTTTCTTCTAGTCTATTAAAAAAGGTAGCATCAATTTTTTCTATTTCATTTCTAAATAATTCTTTTAGAAGTTGTAGACGATATCTTCTACGCTCATAACGTCTACGCTGTGTTCTTTTTGTGCGTCTGTCTACTGCTGTTTCAGCTTCTGTAAACATTCTAACTCCGAGTGCTTTTTTATTTTTTATATTTAGAATTTTATAATCTTCATCAGTAGCACTCCAACCTATAGAAGCAGATCCGATATCTAATCCTAAATAATATTGTTTGTTTTCTGTCATAATTTCCTCCTAATTTCATTAATTTTTTCTTCATTTTGATTTTATCATAATATAGAAATCGTTTCAATTACTATAAAATAAAGAGAGAGACTCAAAAATCGTTATTAAAAGAAATAGATTTTATTGAGTCGCCCCCATATATTATTAAATTTCAAAAAAGTTTTTATAAGAAAGCTTAGGAGTTTATAAATTTCTACCTAAGAATTTCTATTTTATTTATAAATTTCCTTTGAGTTTTAGTCGAACCAAAATTTTAATTGTATTTCGTTATTTTCCCGTAAAGTTCATCTATGTTTTTTGCGTGCATTAATATCATTAAATATTTTATTTCTGTTTTCCATTTTTCTATTTCGCAAATAAGTGCTTCTTTTCCATCATTTATTAATATTTCTAAAAATATTTTTGATACTCCTACAGCTTTTGCACCGAGTGCTAAGCATTTAATTACGTCTAGTGGATTTCTAATTCCACCACTTGCAATAATATCAATTTTTTCACGATATTTTTTTGCAATTTCTAAAGAATCTGCTGTTGAAATTCCTATTTCTTCTAAATAAGGTGAAGGATTTTCATTTCTAGTATTTTCTATTTGTGCAAAATTTGTTCCGTCTTTTCCACTAATATCTACAGCTTGTATTTTTAAATTTATTGCTGTTTGTAAAGTTTTTTCGTTCATACCAAAGCCAGTTTCTTTTAAAATTATAGGTACAGTCGATTTTTTTGTAACTTCTTCTAAATTGTTAAACCATTTATCAAAATTTCTATCGCCTTCTGGCATTATCATTTCTTGCAAAGGATTTGTGTGCATTTGTAAATATTTGGCATCAGTATCTTTAATTGCTTTTAAAATTAATTTTGGGTCTTTATCAAGTCCTAGATTTACCGATTTATTTTTTGGGTATGCTTTTTTATCTTGCTCATTTTTTAAAGCTGGTGAGTATGAACCAGGGAAAAATTCAATATTACATTCGTTACAAATTTCTTCAAGTTTTTTGTTTATTTCGTTACATTCATCTCCACCTGCAGTTATTGCATTAATGAAAAAAGGGTATTGCCATTTATAACCGCAAATTGTAGTTGACGTATCTACATTGTCGATATTAAATAGTGGTATGCTGTTGTAATCTATTTTATAATTATCTAAACTTGTTTTTGTAGTTTTAGTTTGTAAGGCTATTTTTATATGTTCTTTTTTTCGCATACGCACCTCTTATAATTTTTTTAAATCAAGTGTTACTGTAAATTTATTTGTAGTTCCAGATTTAAAGCCTAAAACCATATCCCCACAACCAGAGCCACTTTGTTTTCCGCAAGGAAATTTCATTATATATTTTTTCATATTAATAGTTTCCATTGGAATATTAGAAATTTGTTCTAAATACAATAAATTTTTTCTTACATCTTTAATTATTGGAATTATTAATTCTCCATTTTCTTTTTGCAAATATAATTTTAATCGCATAACTAATTGATTAGAGCGGTCGATAAATTTTTTATATTTACGTCGTTCTAACATTAAATTTATTTTTGAAGTTATACCTGTACTTTTTGCATTCATTTCTTTTTTTGTTTCTGCCCACGCTTTTACGTGAACTTTCGTGTCAATTATTTCGCCAGTCCATTTAGCCAGCATTTCTACATTAGCTTTGGCATCTATTTCTTCTATTATTAATCCTGGCCATTCGATATTATCAATAACATCTTTTATACTATTATTTTCAATTATATGTTGTAATTTTTCACTTGAAAATTTTTGATAAAAAATTACTCCGTTATGACAGCTAGACGCAACATCGCCCATAGATCCTTTTAAATTATTTAATAAACTAAAAAGAGTAACTATTTTAAAAACTTTCACATTATCAAAATCAATTTTATAAAAATTTAATATAGCTTTTGTAATTGAAACTAACACCGCACCAGATGAGCCTAAGCCATATTTTTTATCGTCGTCAATTAACTCATTGTGAATTGTTAGTGAAAAGTGATCATCTTTATTTGTATATTCTCTAATAAATTTTATTAATTTTTGGATATTTATAAAGTTACAATGCTTATCTTCCATTGTAATTTCTGTGTTGTGCATATTATCAAAAATAGTAGTTTTCTCCGCGGATGAAATAAATGTAACTATTTTTTTCGGTACGCTCGTAATAATAGCTTTTGAATAATCTTCTAAAATAGCATATTCTCCTGCGATATATAATTTTCCGTATGCTATTCCGTACACATTATTATTTTTTTCGTCCATAATTTTTTAATTTCCCTATAAATGTTTTCTTCATTTTCTTTTAAATATAATACTTTTACGTTTGGCCCTGCGTCCATAGTAAAGTAACATTCATAATCATTTTTCCTAAGTTTTTTTACAATTTCCATAGCGTTATAACTATCATCAGTTAAAAAACTAAATGGTGGATTGGCGAATTTTGTAGTTGAGTGCATAGCTAGAGCGTTACTCTCTGTTATTTTTCCTATTTTTGAAAAATTATTTTCAGCTAATGCATTTTTCATTTCTACAAAATCTTCTTTTGCTTTTTGCACCCAGTAGTCAAAATTTGTAGATGTAGTTACGCAAAGTTCCATAGCATTTCTACTAGATATTTTTTTTCTATTTTCATCAACTACCAATACTAGCATAGCTAAATTCAAATTAGTTTTTATTTCTTCTACGCTACCGTCCTCTAACCAACTAGCCATTTTGTAAAAACTACGACAAGATGAACCAGAACCTTCTTTTGCGATTTGAACAAGTTGTTCAGTAGTTTTATTTAAGTTAAAATATTTGTTACAAGCAAGAACTAATGCCATAGTTCCACTCGAACTTGATGAAAGGCCGGCTGCTGTAGGAACAGCATTATAACTAATTATTTTAATTTTTTCTCTATTTTTAGGAACGAATTTTTCTATAAAAGAAATTATTTTCGTAACTTCTTCAAAATTTTGCTTTTCATCATTAATATAAAATTCATCTTCGTTAGAATTACTTTTTTCTATTTTTGTTTTTGAATATAAATTATCTAATCTAAGTGATAAGTTTGGATTAAAAGGTAATACGGGATTTTTAGATTTTTTTCCCCAATATTTTACTAACGCAATATTTGCATAACCTATACTGTAACTATCCATGACAAATATCCTTTCTCACGCAATTTTTCTTGAATATTTTTTGCAGTTTCTAATTTGTTTGTTAAAGAAATACAGCAACCGCCATCGCCACCACCCGTAAGTTTTGATCCTAATGCACCGTAACAATTACAAATTTCAACAATTTCATCATTTTTTTTATGACTAACACCAATTTTTTGTAACAATTTATGTGCTTCATTCATAAGATTTCCTACTTCATTAACATTTTTATTTTTCAAATGAATGACTACTTCTTCTGTAATATTTCCTAAACGATCAATATATATTTTATTTTTTTCAAAATTTTCTTTAACACGAGCAACAGCATTTTTAGTAATGCCGACAATACCCGTATCAATAATTAATAAAAAACTGTCTAAATTAAAATTTAATGGAATAGCTCCATCTTTTTTAGAAAAAAGTAGCGGAGTTTTACTCATTACTTGATTAACATCAATGCCACTAGGATTTCCGTGAATGAATTTTTCACATTTGTCAGCAATTTTTTTAATTTCTTTATTTTTATTAGCTACAGCAATAGCTACTGATAAAGCAGCAGAAGACCCTAAACCACGACCGACAGGAATTTTACTTTCTATAATAATTTCTGTTTTATTATCAATTCCACATTCATTTGCAATGTAATTAATTATTTCATCACGTTTTTGAATTTCGTTTTTTTTATTTAATTTTGCAGTAACTGACATTTCTAACAACGGTATTGAAATTCCTTTTTTTCCATAAACGACAGCGTGCTCTCCAAAAAAAATTGCTTTTGCGTGTGCCATAAAAACCTCATAAATTATAAATTAATAATATTATTAAAACAATTATAATAAAAAAGATAAGATAAGTAAAGAAAGGGACTATTTTTTGTAAAATTAATAAATAATTTTATTTTTGTAACAAAAAAGAAATATTTTAGATATTTTTTTGAAAAATAAATTTGTTATAATTTTAAAGGACAAGGAGTGAAGTTATGTTATTTGATACTCACGCTCACTTAAATGATGATGCGTTTATAGATGATTTAGAAGAAACTGTCCAAAGAGCAAGAGAAGCTGGAGTTAAACTTATTAATATAGTAGGTTTTGATGACAAAAGCATAAAGCGAGCGATAGAAATTTCAAATCAATATAAAGAAATGTATTTGACTGTAGGGTGGCATCCTGTAGAAGCGATAGACTTTACAGATGAAAAATACGAGATGATAAAAAATTTAGCATTAACAAATGAAAAAGTAATAGCAATAGGAGAAATTGGATTAGACTACTACTGGGATAAAAGTCCAAAAGACATTCAGCAACAAGTTTTTCGCAAACAAATTCAACTTGCAAAAGAAGTAAATAAACCGATAGTTATTCATTGTAGAGATGCTATGAATGATGTTTTAAAAATATTGCAAGAAGAAAATGCGAAAGAAGTTGGAGGAATAATGCATTGTTTTTCTGGCTCTGTAGAAAGTATGAATATAGCACTAAAAGAAAATTTTCATATTTCACTAGGAGGGCCTGTAACATATAAAAATGCAAAAACACCGAAAGAAGTAGCAAAAGCTTGTCCAATAGATAGACTATTGATAGAAACGGATTGCCCATATTTAACACCGACACCATATAGAGGAAAACGTAACGAAACTTCTTATGTTAAATATGTAGCACAAGAAATAGCAGACATTAGAGAAATGAGCTATGAAAAATTAGGAGAAGAAACGTTTAACAATGCGTGTAAATTGTTTAAGATAAAAAATTATTAAAGTTTTAGAGAGGTAAAAATGACGAAATTTAGAAAAATAGTAGCATCATTATCAATCTTAACAGTATTGAGTTCAGGTGCTTATATCGTAAATGACGAGTATAGCAAAGTAGCTTTAGCGATTCATTTAGATGATAATACTATAGGAGTAAAAGTTAAAAAAGGAACAGTAGGAGATATTTTAAAATCTCAAGGTGTTGAATTATCATCAGCAGACAGAGTAGAGCCTTCTTTAGATACAAAAATTACTAAAGATGAAACGATAAAAGTTTTTAAAGCACGTAGTATAGTAATTGAAGACGGAGAAAATATTTCTACTAAACAAACTACTTATAAAAAAGTAGGAGATATTTTAAAAGAATTGAATATTACTTTAGGAGAATACGATAAAGTTTCACCAAGTTTAGAAGACGAGGTTGGAACTGTAGACACAATTAAAATTACTCGTGCAGAAGTTATTAAAGATGTAACTAAAGAAGAAATAGCTTTTGAAGTTAAAGAAGAGAAAAATCCTAATGCTTATGTAGGAGAAGTAACTGTAATTTCAGAAGGTAAAAAAGGAGAAAAAGAAATTATTTCTGAAACTATAAAAGTTAACGGCGAAGTAGTATCAGAGAAAAAATCAGAAAAAGTAATTTCTGAACCTGTTGCAAGAGTAGTATCTGTAGGAACTTTACCAGTTCAAACAACACAAGCAACTAATAACTATGTAGCACAAAATTCTACAACACAAAGTTACAGTACAGGAATAGTTTTATCAAATGGAAATAGCGCTGGAGTTGATGGTGCGTATGCAGCTCAACAAATGGAAGCACGAACTGGAGTTCCTGCTGGAACGTGGGAATATATTATTGCACGTGAATCAAATGGACAAGTTAATGCTAGAAATGCTTCTGGAGCAAGTGGATTATTCCAAACTATGCCAGGGTGGGGTTCTACAGCGACTGTAGAAGATCAAATTAACGCAGCAGTTAATGCTTATAATAATCAAGGATTATCTGCTTGGGGAATATAAAAAAAGTTTTAAAAAAGTGATGAAAACATTTCATCACTTTTTTGTTTTTAATGATATAATTACAACCGTTAAAATAGCTGTATTTATATGTTTGTTATTTAAAAATAGTTATGATATAATATTGAAAAAAATATTAATAAATTTAGTGGAGATATTAAGTGAAATATATAGTATGCAATAGTGAAAATGCAGTTTTTAATAGAGTTTATGACGAATTAGAAAAATTTATTGAACATGGTGCAGTATTTTCTTTTTCTGAACAAATATTAGGAACACAGTTTTCAAAAAGAATAATAGATGAGCATAACAATGGAAAATATAATTATAATCACATAATTTTTTTAGGGCAAAAAGAAATTTGTAATATTGATATAGAAGAAGATAATAGCATATATCGTGTTATGAGAAAAAATTTCTATAAACTACTTGGAGTTGATTATAAAAATATTTTTTATCCAGAATATAATAGTGAAGAAGACGTTGATAAATATAATACTATATTAGAAGAAAATCCTATAGATGTAGTGTTACTAATATTAGATAACCAAGGAAATATTTTAAATTATAAAAAAGTGCAAGATGAAAATAGAAAAACGCACATTTATAAAATTTCCGAATTAGAGAAATTAACACTAGAAGAAAATTTCAATTTAAAAAATGTAGAAAATATTATAACAGTTGGATATGATGATATTGTATCTGCGAGAAATATTTTTTTAGTAGCATTAGGAAGTGATAAACGAAAATATGTAGAAAATATTTTTGAAGCCGACGATAATAGTGATGAAGTAATTTCTCTTCTTAAAAACAATAGAAATTTAACGATATTTGTTGATAAAGAAGCAGGATATAAATCTGAAGAAGAAGTAAATAAATTAATTAAAGAAAAAGCACGAAAAAAAGAAATTGAAGAGCTTAGAAAATTAGAGGAGACTCTTGGTGTAGAGTAATTGATATGGACAACTATTCTAAAATAAGAAATTACGACTTTAGCGACACGGTCGTTGGCGATAAAGTTGTAGTAAAATTTAAAATTAAAAATAATATAACGCCTTATGATTTTATAACTATGTTTAAAAATAGAAAAGGCGAGCGATTTTCTATAAAAAGACCTAATAGTAGAGAAATAATTGTAGGTATTGGGCATGAATATACATGGAATTTAGATTCTAATCATTTTTTGGAAAACTATGATAATATAAGTATTTTAGAAGAGTTTGAAAGTCTTTTAAACCAAGTTACAGTTGTAGAAATTGATGAATTAGAAGACGATTATTTTGGCGTTTATGGTGGAATATCTGACGGAGAAAATAAAAAATCGCAAGAATGGATAGATTTTAGTGATACTATTTTTGTAATTCCTAACATACTGGCAGTATTCAAAGAAAATTTTATAGAATTTACATTATTTTTTAAAATAAAAAAAGATAAAGATTTTGTTACTCGTTTTAAAGAAGCAACACACTTTTTATTACAAATTGATGAATATAACAAATTAGATTTACAAGAACCACATATAAAAATTGTGCGTGAAATTTATCCAGAAGCTTGGCAAGATAATATAAAACAAGCACTAAAGCAAATTGAAGAAGAAAAGTTTACTAGAATAGCTTTAACAAGAAAAAATCAAATAGTTTTAGAAGAACATATGTCGTTGCCAGCAGTAGTAAAATATTTTATGGCAAAAAAACTATCTTTTATAGCATTTGAATCACGAAAAAGTATGTTTGTAACGAGCAATCCATTATTATCACTAAAAACAAACAGTGATGAAGTTAATGCTTACCTTTATTTACAAAAAGAAAGTTTATTTAATGGGATACGCTCTATAGATTTTAGTGAAAAAGATATAGAAGATAATTACAAAATAAAATTAGAAGAAAAAACAGGATATAAATTTGAAATTTTTAAAGATAAAACGTTAGTTGGTAAAAATTTAGATGTTTATTCTACTTTTAGAGCTAAAAGTGATGGTAAAATTCAAGATATAAAAATTTTAAGTTTACTATACCCAATTTCTATTATAAAAGGATATCCTTACGAAGAGACGACAAAATTTTTATTAGAAAAAGAAAATGTTAGTTACGGATTTTTCTATGCACCATTTGGCTTTATAAATAGTAATTTTGAAGCTAACTTTTATACTTGTGCAAATATGGTAGTAGCTTTTGGTAATATTATAACGATGTTTACTACAATTTTAGTAAATAAAGAAATGAGTTATGAACAAATAATTGAAAATAGTAATATTCTAACAGAGAAAAATTTAAAATTATTTAAAAATGAAAGCAATTAGTACTTTTTTATTTGCATAATATAATTAAAATATATAAAATATAATATATGTTAATAGAGTTGTAGCAGAATTTTTTAAACTTCTGAGCAACTCTTTATTATTGAATTAAGTGAATTATTAGGAGTTATTATGAACTATCAAACTTTTGATGATATGTATAAAACAAAAACTACAAAAGAATTAACTTTGCTGGCAAAAGAATTAGGATTAACAAAATATTCTACGTTAAATAAAAAAGAATTAGTTTTAGCAATATTAGAAAAAGAAATGGAAAAAGATGGAAATTATTATTTAACAGGAATATTAGATGATATTCACCCCGAACAAGGATTCGGATTTTTAAGAACTGTAAATTATTCAAAAGGAGAATCAGATGTTTATATTTCAGTTTCTCAAATTAGAAGATTTCAGTTAAAAAAAGGCGATGAAGTAACAGGTAAAGTTAGAAAGCCGAAAGAAAACGAAAAATATTATAGCTTATTGCAAGTTGATTTTATAAATGGAGAAAATGCAGAAGAAATAGAAAAAAGACCACATTTTCAAGCATTAACGCCAATTTATCCTAACGAAAAAATAAAATTAGAAACTATAAAAGAAAAATTAGGAACACGATTTATAGATTTAGTTGCTCCAATTGGATTTGGACAACGTGGTTTAATAGTAGCACCTCCTAAAGTAGGAAAAACAACTTTAATTAAAGAAATGGCAAATGCTATTAGAAAAAATTATCCGAGTAAGAAATTAATTATTTTATTAATAGATGAAAGACCAGAAGAAGTTACTGACATTGAACGCTCAGTAGCAGGAGCTGATGTAGTTAGTTCTACTTTTGATGAAAGACCAGAAAATCATGTCAAAGTTGCAGAATTAGTTATTGAACACGCAAAACGTCGTGTAGAATTAGGGCAAGATGTAATAATTTTAATGGATAGTATAACTAGATTAGCAAGAGCTTATAACATTATTTCGCCAAACAGTGGAAAAGTTTTATCTGGAGGAGTAGATCCATATAGTTTACACAAGCCAAAATCATTTTTTGGAGCAGCAAGAAATGTAGAAGGTGGAGGAAGCTTAACAATTATAGCAACAGCATTAATAGAAACTGGCTCAAAAATGGACGATGTAATTTTTGAAGAGTTTAAAGGAACTGGTAATATGGAATTAGTATTATCAAGAGAATTAGCAAACAAGAGAATTTTTCCTGCAATAGACTTTGCAAAAAGTTCTACTAGAAAAGAAGAGTTGCTGTTAACTAAAGACGAAGTAGCAGTAATGAATAACGCACGTCAAAAATTAGCCGATATAACTTATCCTATTACGACTGTTTTAAATCATCTAAAAAAATATAATTCAAACGAGGAATATGTAATAGAATTAAGTAAATATATAAGTGAGGAAAAATAAATTTGAGGTTACTAGAAGAAATATTAGAATTTAATAAAAAATTCGTAGAAAATGAAGAATATAAATTGTATAGAACGGAAGATAAATATCCGGCAAAAAAAGTAGTTATGGTAACTTGTATGGACACAAGATTAGTCGAGTTAGCAACAAAGTCATTAAATTTAAGTAATGGGGACGTTAAAGTAATAAAAAATGCAGGAGCAATATTAAGTCATCCTTACGGATCTATACTTAGAAGTTTAGTTATTGCAGTTTATTTATTACAAGCAGATGAAATAATTGTAATGGGTCATTATGATTGTGGTATGCAAAGTGTTGATACTGATAAAGTAATAAATGAAATGTGGGAGAGAGGAGTTTCAGCAGAAACTTTTAGAATATTAAAATATTCTGGTATTAATATAAAAGAATGGATTCACGGATTTGATGACGTAGTTCAAAGTGTAATGCATGATGTAGATATGATAGTAAATCATCCACTTATACCAAAAAATGTTTACGTTCACGGATTAGTAATGAATCCAGAAAATGGAAAAGTAGATTTATTAGAAAATGGATATGACAGAAGACTAAAAGATGCAAGAGGTCATTTGTAGAAGAAAATGAAAATACGAGAAGCGAATATTAATGATGCTCTAAACGTTAGTAAATGTATTTATAAAGTATGGAAAGTAACATATAAAGATATTATTGAAGTAGAAGAATTAAATACTTTAAAAGAAAATAGCTGGGAAGAGAGCAATAAAAAAATTGTAATTAGTGATATAGTAAATTGTTATGTAGCCGAATATAATTCTGAAATTGTTGGAGTAGTAGTTTTTGGAGAAAATAGAATGTTAAAAAATATAGGTGAAATATATGCGTTATATGTATTACCAAAATTTCAAAAACAGCATTTAGGAAAAAAATTACTCAATATAGCAGTTTCAGAATTAAGAA
>CAMBPW010000009.1 GCA_945869755.1 uncultured Gemella sp. | reverse complement strand
AAAATAATAATTTTTCTGCAAAAAAAATTTTTACAAAAGTAACTCCTAAAAAAATAGGAATATTGGTAGGAGATGACTATGCTATTAGTAGTGATGAAAATTTTGTTGAAAAATTGATAATTAAATTAGATAAAAAACAAAATACAGAAAACAATTCATCTGGAAATAATAATAGTGAAGTAATAAATAATAGCGAAAATTCTCTTGAAATTAATGAGGAAAATGATAAAGAGTTAGAGAATAATACATCTTCTAATGATACAAATATTGATAATAATTTATTAGGATTAGTAAATGATAAATTGTATTTTAATGTTGTAGATAGCGATAATAATTTTATTTCAGGATTAAACATTTCTGCAGTTGATAGAGATGGGATGGGGTCAAAACCTATGGTAGCTGTAGAAGAAAATAATAAATATTATTTTAGATATATTTATGAAGATTATGACTATCCAAATATAAAAATAAATTCTGAAATTTATAAGTATAAAGATGAAGAAAGCAGAGGATTTGCTACAGATTGGAAAATGATGTTCAAAAAAATATTTGTTAATGGAAGACAATATGATATTGAAACGTTAAGTCCAGAACAGAAAAAAGAATTTTTTACAATCCAATTAACAAGTAAAGAGATTAGTGCTAGAAGTTCTATTTCAAATAGTGAATTAAGAACGGCAAATGTGTTAAATACAACTGAAAATACAAATATCCCTAATGAAAATGTAGCTGAAAATTCAAATGCAGAAGAAAGAATTAGAATATCTGTACCTGTAGAATGGGATACAAACAATTTAGAAGATAAAGTTGGAGAATATGAGTTAGTAGGAAAATTAGTTTTACCAGAAACAATTTCTAACCCAAATAATTTAACTGCAAAACTAAAATTAAAAATAATAGAAAAACCGATTTCTACAGTAGAATATTTCGGAGAAGTTATTAATATTGATAATAAAGAACATTTAAAGCTAGCAATTATTGATAAAAATAAAAAATTAATTACAGAAGAAGTAGTCGTAACTGATGGAGAACATAGTTATATTTCAAAAGATGGGTATGTAACAATTCCAGTAAAAAATGGTGTTAAAAATATTTATTTAGATGATGAAAAATATAAATCAAATCCAGTAATTTATGCAAGTTATTTTAATAAAGTGTATGAAATAAACGGAAAAATGCTACGAGAAATATCAAAATTAGGACTAGGACGACAACTTAGAATAGCAGCAATAGAAAAAAATAATGATGAAACTTCAACTACAGAAGAAACATATATAGACAATAATAAATCAGAAAATAATGATAAAGAAAATAATACACAAGATAATAATTTTTCTAATGATAGTAATAATGATTTTAATGATTTTGAACAAATTGAAAATAATGATTATTTAGAGAAATTAGAAACTATTTTAGGAAAAGAAAATGAATATAAAATTTTGATTGAAAGCAAAAATTTACTTGCGACTGATGTTTTAGAAATAGAATTAGTAGATGAAGAAAGTAAAAAAAATATATTGAAAAATATTGAAAATATCACGGATTATGACATATTTGATATAATTATAAAAGATGTTAGTGGTAATAGTAAACTTTATAACAATAATGATGAATATAAAGTTACTATAGTAGCTAAAAAAGATATTGATAGTGTTTATTATTACAATGAACAAACTCACGAGTTAGAAAAAATAGATGCAATAATAAACAATAATAAAGCAGAATTTAAAGTATCTCATTTTTCTAAATATGTAGTAAAATATGAAAATAAAAAATCTAAAAAAATATTATCAAGCACAGGAGAAGCGAGTAATTATTTACAATTAATTTTATCGTTTATATTTATTGCACTAGCAGTAAGATTGTTAAAAAGAAAAAAGTAAATTAAATAATTAATATTCAAAATCGTTGTTTAGACTTAAAAGTTGAACAGCGATTTTAATTTTTTAAAATATCTATTGACGACATACTGTGCCTATTGTATAATTACAGTAGACACAGAGAGGTGATAATATGAATATAAAAATTTCTCTTTTATCATCAGTACCAATATATTTGCAAATAGTAGAAAAAATAAAAAAAGAAATAATTAATAATAAATTAACAGAGTATCAGTTACCGTCTATACGGACATTAGCAAAGGAGTTAGAAGTAGGAATAATTACAGTGAAAAAAGCTTACGAACAACTATCAGCAGAAAATTATATTTATAGCCGTAGTGGAAAAGGATATTTTGTTAGCAAAATTGATTTTGAACAAGTTCATGAAAATACAAAAAAGGAACTTAATTCTGAATTAATAAATTTATTAAACGAATATTTGCAAAGAAATATTACAAAAGAAGAGATAAAAGAAATTTTCAATGAAGTTATAGGAGGGTAAAAAATGAATATTTTAATAGACAATTTAGTAGTTAAAAGAGGAAACTTTAAATTAGATGTAAATACACAATTAGAAAGAGGATATGTTTATGCTCTTATAGGAAATAATGGAGCAGGGAAAACTACACTATTGCAAAGTATACTAGGAGGATTAGATATTGAAAGTGGAAATGTATTTTATGGAGAATTAGGGTTTGAACATAATTATGAAGAAATAAAAAGTTTGTATGCATATATGCCAGATGAATGTTACTTTATGACAAAAATTTATAAAATAATTAACTCAATATCAGAATTAGATAAAAGATTTTCTTTAAAAAGATGTAAAGAATTACTAGAAAAATTTCAAATAAATATAGACAAAAAAGTTAAAGATTTATCTCAGGGAAGTAGGAAGAAACTGATGTTTTGTATAGCTTTATCATTCGATTGTAAAGTGTTAATACTAGACGAGCCTACAGCAAATGTCGATCCAAAAAGCAAAGAAATGATGCTAACAATATTAAGGGATTTTATGAATGAAAATAAAACTATTATTTTTTCAACTAATATAGTTAGTGAAATAGATAAAATTGCAGATTATGTATTATTACTTAAAGATGGAAAATTAATATTAAAAGAAAATATCGTTGACCTACAAGAAAATAATAGAGATGAAAATAGTAATATACAGACATTGGAGAAAATAATATTACAATTATTGTTAAAGTAATTATCAATAAAAAAACTTTTAGTAGAGGGGTGTAAAAAATGATAAAGAATACTTTTAAATATTTTAATTTGTTAGCATTTGAAAAAGTAAATAATATGTTTTTAAAATACTTATTATTATGTTTTTTATTAGAAATTATTTTTTTAGTCAATGTATATTTTTTAAATGTACATGAAAATATTAAAATGGAGATAGGTATTGCAATTTTGTTGGCACAACTTTATATTTTGCTAAATAATAAAAATATGATTATGGTTAAATCTTTAGCAATAAATAATATAAAAGTCGTAGGATATATATATTTGTATACATATGTAATATATTTAATTTTCATGAGTATACTATTTATTATTAGATTATTTATTTACAATAAATTTACTTTGAATGATATAGTTATTATTATGATTTGTATTAATATTTCAAATTTATTACTTCCAAGCGTTTTAAAAAGAAACTCATTTTGGAAAAATTTTATTATAGGAGTTCTCCTAGTTGCTGTAGTAACATTTGTACTTAATAAAATACAAATAAATACAGAATTTAATACTAGTTTTATTTCATTATTAATAAGTAACATAATAACTTTTATTATTGGGTTTTATTTATCATTAAAGAATATAAGACCAAAAAATTATAGTTAGGAGAGATAATTTATGAAATATTTTAGAAATGCTATAATAGTAGATTACATTAGGGAATATGATGGTAATGGAAAAACATTTGAAATATTATTTGTGGGACTTATTAGTTATCTAATTATAACAATATTTAATTATGAAAAATCAGCAGAAATAACATTTTTTATAGTTTCTTTAATGACATTATTTTTATTTAATAAAAAGAAAGAATATTTGTACGATAAATATTTATCAATAAATAAATTATTTGTAATTGAATGGCTGAATATATACATTTCACTATGTTTATTATTTTCAATGTGTTTGGTATTAGGTGGATTTAACTTAAAAAAATTAATAACTATGATTTTAATTTTTTCTATGATAAATATATTGTTTTATGTAAAATTTTATAATAAATTTAATTGGAATGCTATTTTTATTGTTAATTTTTCATTAACAATCGCTACTTTTGATAAAATACTTAATTCAATACTGGATATTAAAGAGTCTACAATGTTATTAATAGCTTTAGTAATATTTTTTATAACAATTTATTTAAGTATATATTACAGTAAACAAATTTATTATCCTAAAAATTATAGTAATTAAAAAATCCTCAAGAAAAATTTCTTGAGGATTTTTATTTAATTATTATTTGAATTCTGCAGTATCAACTTTAACAGCAGGTCCCATAGTTGTAGTAACAGCTACACCTTTGAAGTAAGTTCCTTTAGCTGCTGCTGGTTTAGCTTTAGCTAATGCTTCTTGAACTGCTTTGAAGTTTTCTACTAAATCTTCAGTAGAGAATGAAACTTTACCGATTGGAGTGTGAACAACACCAGCTTTTTCTGCACGGTATTCAACTTTACCAGCTTTAATTTCATTAACTGCTTTAGTAACGTCCATAGTTACTGTTCCAGTTTTAGGGTTTGGCATTAATCCTTTAGGTCCTAAAAGACGTCCGATTTTACCAACTTCTCCCATCATGTCTGGAGTAGCAACGATTACGTCAAAATCAAACCAACCTTGTTGAATTTTAGTGATATATTCACCTTGTCCTACGTAGTCAGCTCCAGCTGCTTCTGCTTCTGCAGCTTTTTCACCTTTTGCAAATACAAGAACTTTAGCAGTTTTACCAGTTCCTTTTGGTAATACTACAGCTCCACGTACTTGTTGATCATTTTTACGAGTGTCAACTCCAAGACGGAATGCCACTTCTACAGTTGCGTCAAAGTTTACAACGCTAGTTTTTTGTGCTAATTCAATTGCTTCTAGTACTGAATATAGTTTAGAAGAATCAACTAATTTAGCCGCTTCAAGATATTTTTTACCTTTTTTTGCCATTTTATTTCTCCTCCTATTCAGCTACTAAGATACCCATACTACGTGCAGTACCTTCAATCATACGTACAGCAGCTTCTAATGATGCTGCATTTAAGTCTTCCATTTTTTGTTCAGCAATTTCTTGAACTTGAGCTTTAGTTACTGTAGCAACTTTAGTTTTGTTAGGAACTGAAGATCCTTTTTCAATTTTAGCTGCTTTTTTCAGTAATACTGGTGCAGGTGGTGTTTTAGTAATAAATGTAAATGAACGGTCTTCATATACTGAAATTACTACTGGAATAATTAATCCTGCTTGGTCTTGTGTACGAGCATTGAATTCTTTACAGAATCCCATGATGTTAACACCAGCTTGACCTAACGCTGGACCAACTGGAGGAGCTGGGTTAGCTTTTCCTGCTGGTACTTGTAACTTAACTAATTTAATAACTTTTTTAGCCACGATAAAACCTCCTATTTATTTTTCGTGATGTGGTCATATTTGAACATTTAAAAATTTTGTTCTCCCACTCAAACAAGTTGTATTTTTACATACTGAACAATTTTATCATAAACAATTATATATTGCAAGTTTTTTATATAAATTATTTTAAAATATTTTATTATTAAAAAAAGCTTTTATTGACAATTAAAATATATTATTGTAAAATTTAATGAGTGATATTTTTGAAAAATTATATCAAAATAAAATTATAGGAGTTGCAAATGTTAATAGGATACATTGTTGCAACTTTACTTGTTGGGCTTTTATCAGGATACGTTGTTGCAAAAAGTTCTATTCAAAAAAAATTAGTTCAATCAAAACAAGATGCTAGTCATATTGTTAATGAAGCAAAAAAAGAAGCTAAATATCTTACAGAAAAAGAATTACTTCTAGCACAAAAAGAAGCTAAAGAGATAATTAACTTAGCTAATAAAGAAATAGAATTTAAGAAGCAAGATATTCAAAAACAAGAAGAAAGACTTATTCAAAAAGAGGCTACTTTAGATCGTCAAACAGAATTAGTTAATAAAAAAGACGAGCTTATTAGTGCAAGAGAACTTAAAATTGAAGAAAAAGTTCAGTTACTTGAAGAAAAGAGTAATGAAGTGAATGAGTTGAAAATTCAACAAGAAAAAGAGTTGCAAAGAATTGCAAATCTTACTGAAGAACAAGCTCGAGAAGAAATTATGTCCTCACTAGAAGAGGAAATGTCTAAAGAAACAGCTATTTATATTCGTAATAGAGAAATTGAAGCGAAAGATATTGCAGATAGACGTGCAAGAGAATTAATTGTACAATCAATGCAAAAATTTGCTTCTGATGTAGTTAGTGAAACTACAGTGTCAGTAGTTAATTTACCATCAGATGATATGAAAGGTAGAATAATTGGTCGTGAAGGTCGTAATATTCGTACTTTAGAAACACTTACTGGTGTAGATTTAATTATTGATGATACACCAGAGGCAGTTATTCTTTCTGGCTACGATCCTATAAGACGTGAAGTTGCAAAAACAGCAATTAATATGTTAATTGAAGATGGTCGTATTCATCCGTCAAAAATTGAAGAAGCTGTAGACAAAGCACGAAAAAATATTGACCAAGTTATCCGTGATATTGGAGAACAAACTACGTTTGACCTAGGTATTCATAATATGCATCCAGACCTTATTAAAATCTTAGGGAAAATGAAATATAGAACTAGTTATGGTCAAAATGGACTACAACATTCAATAGAAGTTGCATATATTTCTGGAATTATAGCAGGAGAGCTAGGACTTGATATACAAATGGCACGTCGTGCAGGATTATTACACGATATAGGAAAAGCTGTTGACCATGAAGTAGAAGGTTCACACGTTGAAGTAGGTGTTGCTTTAGCAACAAAATATAAAGAACATTCAATAGTAATAAATGCAATTGCTTCTCATCATGGTGATTGTGAACCTACTAACCCTATTTCTGTAATTGTTGCTACTGCTGATGCACTTTCTGCGTCAAGACCAGGAGCAAGAAGAGAATCTCTTGAAAATTATATTAAGAGATTAGAAAAACTTGAAGAAATCGCAAACGAGCATAAAGGAGTAGAAAAAACTTATGCTATTCAAGCGGGACGTGAAATAAGAGTAATTGTTAATCCAGAAGAAATAGATGATACTAGAACATACAAAATTGCAAAAGAAGTAAAAAATAAAATTGAAGAAACTATGCAATACCCAGGAAATATAAAAGTAAATGTAATTCGAGAAGTTCGAGCAGTGAAAATTGCAAGATAAAATTAAACCTAGAAATTTTTCTAGGTTTTTTGTTTTATATGTAATAAAAATAGCAAAAATTAAAAATAAATATTATAATAATAAATAAAAAATACGAAAGGTTTATTATGAAAAGTTTAGTATTATGTGAAAAACCATCTGTTGCAAGAGATATTGCAAAAAATATCGGAGCAACTCAAAATAAAAATGGTTGTTTAGAAGGAAATAAATATGTAGTTACTTGGGCGTTAGGTCATTTAGTAACTTTACAAACTCCTGATAAATATAAAGAATTTAATAATGTTAATTTAGAAAAGTTACCTATGATTCCAAAATTTATGAAAACAGAAATTATAGGAAAAACTTTTAAACAGTATAAAATTGTAGAAAATGCGATAAAAAGAAAAGATATATCTGAAATTATAATTGCGACTGATGCGGGAAGAGAGGGTGAATTAGTAGCAAGATATATTTTGGAAAAAGCACAAAATAATAAGCCTATAAAAAGATTATGGATTTCATCTGTTACAGATAAAGCAATAAAAGATGGATTTAAAAATTTAAAAGATGGAAAATTATATGAAGGGCTTTATAATTCAGGAGTTGCTCGTGCTAATGCAGATTGGTTGGTAGGAATAAATGCTTCTCGTGCTTTAACTTTAAAATATAATGCTTCTCTTAATTGTGGTAGAGTACAAACGCCAACTCTTGAAATGGTTAAAATAAGAGAAGATAAAATAAAATCATTTGTTCCTAAAGATTATTTTATATATGAATGTTTAATTGACAATATAAAATTTGTTTCGAATGACAGTGATTTTGATATTAACAAAGCAAAAGAATTTATTAAGATAAATGGAAATAAAAAAGTAAAAATTGAAGTTAAAGAAAAAGAAAAAATTTCTAGTCCTAAACCTTTATATAATTTAACTGATATTCAACAAATTGCTAGTGCTTTATATAAAATTTCTCCAAAACAAACTTTAAATGTTATTCAAAGTTTATATGAAAAACATAAAATATTGACTTATCCACGTACAGACAGTAGATATATTACAACAGATATGATTGCTACTCTAAATGACAGATTGAGAAGTATTTCTAATGGAGAATATTCAAAAATAGTAAAAGATATTTTGTCGAAAAAGATTAATACAACAAGAATAGTGAATAATGCTAAAGTTACAGATCATCATGCTATAATTCCTACTGAAGAAAAACCAAATTACTTAGCATTGAGTGATATTGAGGCTAAAATTTATAATTTAGTAGCTCGTAGATTTTTAGAAAATTTGTTACCTAATTATAAATATAAAGAAATTACATATCAATTTGTTTTAGATGATAAAAAATTTAAAAAACAAATAATTAAAACTATTGAAGCAGGATACAAAATTTTTGATAGTGCAGAATTTGAGGATGAAATAAAAGTACCAGAAACTGCAAATTGCACTTCTCTAAACATAGTAAAAAAACAGACTACACCTCCTAGTTATTTCACAGAAGGAACTTTAATATATGCAATGGAAAATCCGTTTGAATATGTAGATAGTGAAGAAGATAAGAAAATTTTAAAAGAAACGAATGGAATTGGAACTGTAGCGACAAGGGCAGATATTTTAGAAAAATTGTTTAGTAACGATTATCTAACTGTTGATAATGGTAATATAAAAATTACGAATAAAGCAAAGCAATTATTAAATCTTGTGCCAGAAAAATTAAAAAGTCCCTCTCTTACCGCACTATGGGAAAAACAACTAGAAAATATTGCAAAAAATAAATTATCAAAAGACAAATTTTTAACAGATATAAAAAAATATACTTATGAATTTATTGACGAAATAAAAAATAGTAATGATAAATTTAAACATGATAATATTAGTGGAAGAAGATGTGAAAAGTGCAATAGTTTTATGCTTGAGGTAGATAAAAAAGGAACTAAAATTTTAAAATGTTCAAATATTACTTGTAAATCTACAAAAGTTATTAGCAAAATTACTAATTTGCGTTGTGAAGTTTGTCATAAAAAGATGACTTTATTTGGTAGTGGAGAAAATGCAACTTATCGTTGTTTGTGTGGTAATTCATTAAAACAAAAAGAAGTTGACAAGAAAATAAAAGAAAATAAAAAAGAAAAAGCTAGTTATAAAGATATAAAACAATATATGAAAAGAGAAGAAATAGAACATAATCCGCTAAAAGATATGTTAAAAAATATAAAGTTATAATTTAAGTAAAAGGTCAAACTTATTTCTTGACCTTTTCTTTTTTTAGTATCATACTATTAATATAAGTATTAACAATTATAATTGAGGTGGTACATAAATGAAAAAATATGATTATATAATTATTGGTGGGGGCAGTGGTGGAATTGCTTCAGCAAACCGTGCTGGAATGTATGGAGCAAAAGTTTTATTAATTGAAGCAAATGAATTAGGGGGAACATGTGTAAATGTAGGATGTGTTCCTAAAAAAGTTATGTGGCATAGTTCACAAATTTCAGAAATGATTAATAATTATGCTACTGATTATGGATTTGATATAACTTTAAATAATTTTGATTTTGAAACTTTAGTTAAGAGTAGAACAGAATATATAAATAGAATACATAAATCTTATGAAAGAGTTTTATCTAACAACAAAGTAGATGTTATAAAAGGATATGCAAAATTTATAAATAATAATACTGTTGAAGTAAACAATTTAAAATATAGTGCAGAACATATTTTGATTGCAACTGGAGGGGAAGCAAATGTTCCTAATATTGAAGGTGCAGAATATGGTGTAACATCAAAAGAAGTTTTTGACTTGAAAAAGTTGCCGAAAAAAATTGCAGTAGTAGGAGCAGGATATATTGCTGTTGAACTTGCAGGAGTTTTTAATGGTTTAGGGGCAGAAACACATTTATTTGTTCGTAAACAATCTCCACTTAGAAATTTTGATACAACTATTGTAGAAAATTTAACTAATAATATGATAAATGAAGGAATAAATTTATATACTTTTGCTATTCCTAAAAAAATAGTAAAAAATAGTGATGAAAGTTTAACTTTATTTTTAGAAGATGGAAGAAATGTTACGGTAGATTTTTTAGTTTGGGCTATTGGAAGAAAGCCACTTACTAATTCATTAGGATTAGAAAATACAGATGTAACAATAAACAAAAAAGGGTATATTGAAGTAGATAAGTTTCAAAATACTACAGCTAAAGGTGTCTATGCAGTAGGAGATGTTATAGGGAAAGTTGAATTAACTCCAGTAGCAGTAGCTGCAGGTCGCCGTTTATCAGAAAGATTATTTAACGGAAAAACGGAAGAATATTTAGATTATACTAACGTTCCTACGGTTGTATTTAGTCATCCTCCTATTGGAACTATTGGATTAACTGAAGAACAAGCTAGAGAAAAATATGGTAATGAAAATATAAAAATATATAAATCGTCATTTACTCCAATGTACAGTGCTATAACTCGTAATAGACAACAAGCCGTTATGAAATTAGTATGTTACGGAGAAAATGAAAAAATAATAGGTTTACATGGAATAGGTTATGGAGTTGATGAAATGATACAAGGCTTTGCTGTTGCAATAAAAATGGGAGCAACTAAAAAAGATTTTGATAATACTGTAGCTATTCATCCAACAGGCTCAGAAGAATTTGTAACTATGAGATAGATTTTAGTAGTGAATATTTCAAAAATAATAAACTGATTTTATTTAGTTGTCGCTGTATAATTTATTAGATAAAGAAATTTTTATAAATCAAAATTTAAAATAAATAAACAAATGCGTCTAAGTAGTTTGCTAACTGCCTAGACGTTTTTTGAAATTTTTTGATTAATTCACTTTTTAATATGTAATTTCTAGTCTTTTTATTTTCTATATGTTATAATGAAATGATATTTGAAAATGAGGTGCTTTATGTTAAGATTTAATAATGTTTTTTTTAAATATTATAACTCTAACGATTATATTTTGAAAAATATAAATTTTCAAGTTGAAGAGGGAGAATGGTTAACAATAGTTGGAAATAATGGTAGTGGAAAATCTACTATAACTAAGTTAATTTGTGCTCAGTATGAACAACAAAGTGGGGATATTTTTCTTTATAATAAAATTTATAATTTAAAAAATTTAGATTTTATAAGAGATAATATAGCTGTAGTTTTTCAAAATCCTGATAATCAGTTTGTTGGAAGCACAGTCGAAGAAGATATAGCGTTTGGTCTTGAAAATAAAAATATATCTCAAGAAAAAATGGACGATATTTTACTAATGCTTTAAAGACTGTTGATATGACAGAATACAGATTTAAAGAGCCTAGAGAACTATCAGGTGGTCAAAAACAGAGAGTAGCAATAGCTTCAGCACTCGCACTAAATCCTAAAATTTTAATTTTAGATGAAGCTACTAGCATGTTAGATCCTCTTTCTAAAAAAAATATTTTAGATTATATAAAAAAAATAAACAAAGAAAGTAATACTACTATTATATCTATAACTCATGATGTCGAAGAACTAAAATATAGTGATAAAATTTTGTTATTACAAAATGGGGAAATAATTACACAAAGTAGTGTTGAAAATATTTTTTACAATATAGATTTTTTAGAAAAATATAATTTAGAAGTGCCATTTATTTATAAATTAAAAAATAATCTTAATAATTATTTTAATTATGAAGTTTTTAAAGATGAAGATAATACGGAGAAAGTAGTTGAAAAAATATGCAAATTGATTTTGAAAAAGTAAATTTCACATACAATAAAAAAACACCGTATGAAAATAAAGTATTAAAAAATATTAACTTGAAAATAGAGAAAAATAGTTTTACTGCTATAATTGGAAAAACAGGAAGTGGAAAATCTACTTTAATTGAACATATAAATGGATTATTAATTCCAGAAGAAGGAATTGTTAAAGTAGAAAATTTTATTATTGAAAGAAAAACTAAAAGAAAAGATATTAAAGAATTAGAAAAAAATTTAATTGAACTTAGAAAAAATGTTGCAATTTTATTTCAGTTTTCGGAACAACAGTTGTTTGAAACAACGGTTTTAAAAGATATAATTTACGGAGCTTTAAACTATGGTTTTACTTTAGAATATGCTGAAAAAAAAGCAAGAGAATTATTAAATTTAGTAGGATTAGATGAGAGTTATTTAAATCGTTCTCCTTTTGAATTGTCAGGAGGAGAAATGAGAAAAGTTGCACTTTGCGGGGTTTTAGCTATGGAGCCAAAGGTTTTAGTTTTAGACGAAGCAACTGTAGGATTAGATTTTAAAAGTAAAGTTGAATTTTTAAATCTTATTAACAAAATATATAAAGAAAAAGAACTAACAATAGTTTTTGTAACTCATAATATGGATTATGTTCTTGAATATGCTACTAATATTGTAATAGTTAAAAATGGAGTTATAGCATTTGAAACTAAAAATAAACAAAAATTTTTAGAAATTATAAAAAATGAAAATTATAATCTAGTTGTTCCAGAATTAATAAAATTTCAAGAATTGCTAGAAAATAATGGTGTTAAATTGTCAAAGATTCATTATAATTATAATGATTTTTTAGAAGATATAAAGCTTATGATAGGAGATAGTTATGAATAATTCATTACTAAGTAAATATATTCCACTTAATACAATTATTCATAAATTAGATGCCAGATCTAAACTTTTTTTCGTTTTTTTATATTTTATAAATGTTTTTGTTGCAAATACTATTTGTGAATTTAGTATTTTATTTTTAATATTATTAATTACTAAATTATTATCAAAAGTTAGTTTTAGCTATTTAATATCAGGATTTAAAGTTATTTTGTTATTAATATTTTTTACGTCATTAGTACATTTAATATTTAATACAGGTGGAGAAATAATTTTTTCATTATGGGGATTTTCATTGTATAGTGGTGCTTTAAAAAGTATAATGCTTATAATAATAAGGTTTTTTTTAGTAGTTTCATTAATGATAATTTTTAATATTACAACTTCACCTAGTCAAATAACTCATGCAATAGAGAAAAGTTTAGGGTTTTTACAAAATTTCAAAATACCTGTTTCTACTTTTGCTTTGCTGATGTCAATATCATTAAGATTTATCCCTACAATTGGAGAAGAAACAACTAGAATAATGAATGCTCAAATTTCAAGGGGAGCAAATTTTAAAACTGGAACTATATTTACAAGAATGAAAAATTTTGTGCCTATACTTATTCCGATTTTTGTAGCCACTGTGAAAAGAGCTGATGAACTAGCCACAGCAATGGAAGTTAGAGGATATAATCCTGATGCTAAAAGAACAAAATACAAAATATTAAAATATAGTACCTTTGATTATATAGTTTATTTTATTATAGTTTTTGTAACTATAATAATAGTGTTTTTATAAATTATAATTAGGAGGATTATGAAAACAGAAATAATTGATTTGAAAGATTTTCAAAATAACAATATTTATTCAAAACTAAAAGAATATTATGAAGATAACAAACTGATTGCGATACCGACAGAAACAGTTTACGGTTTAAGTGCAGATGCAACTAGAGAAATTGCTGTAAAAAAAATATATGAAGCAAAAGGTAGGCCTAGTGATAATCCATTAATTGTTCACTTTTATGCATTAGAACAACTTGAAAATATCGTTTGTTTTAATGATGAAAATGTGAAAAAGTTAGTATATAATTTTTGGCCTGGAGCAATGACATTAATTCTAAAATTAAAAAATAAAAATATTATTGCAAAAAATGTAACGGCTAATTTAGACACAGTTGCTGTTAGAATGCCTAGTGATAAATATGCTAGAAAAATTTTAAAAGAAACAAAGGTGTTGCTAGCGGCTCCAAGTGCAAATACTAGTGGAAAACCATCGCCAACAAAGTTTGAACATGTAGTTAATGATATGGACGGTAAAATTGATGTTATTATAAAAGGTGATGATTCATCTATTGGGCTTGAAAGTACCGTTGTAGATTGTACAAAATATCCATTTGTTATTGCACGTCCTGGTAATATAACTGCAAAAGATATAGAGAAAGTTTTAGGGGAGAATTCTGTAGTATATAATGATGAAGTTGATGTAGAAAATCCAATATCTCCTGGAATGAAATATCGACATTACTCACCAGATGGTGATTTAATAATTTATGAAAAATCATTTAATGAATTAATTGAATTATTAAAAAGTAAAAACGAAGATACTGGTTTTATTACATACGAAAACAATAAAAAATATGTAGAAAATCTTAAGGTAAAAGTTAAGTATTTAGCAAAAAATGAAGAAAATATTGAACAATCAAATAAAAATTTGTATAATATTTTAAGAGAGTTCGACAAAGAAAAAGTAAAAGAAATATATATACTCTCTTTAAATGAAATAGAAAAATCAAAAGCTTTAATAAATAGAATTAATAAAGCTAGTAGCAAAAAATAGATGAGGTTAATTATGTCTAAAAAATTATATGTTGTAATTCCATGTTATAACGAAGAAGAAGTTTTGTTTGAGACTGCCAAAAGAATAAAAGAAAAAATGAATAATATGATTTCTGAAAATTTAATATCAGAAAAAAGTAGAGTAGTATTTGTAAATGATGGTTCTAAAGATAGAACTTGGGAAATGATTGAAGAATTACATAATGAAGATAAATTGTTTAGTGGTATTAATTTAAGTAGAAATAGAGGACATCAAAATGCGTTATTAGCAGGACTTATGACTGTAAAAGATGTTTGTGATGTTAGTATATCTATGGATGCTGACTTACAAGATGATATTGATGCAATGGATAAAATGATAAAAAAATATTTATCAGGAAAAGATATAGTTTACGGAGTTCGTTCTGCAAGAACTACAGATACAGCTTTTAAACGAATTACTGCTGAAGGATTTTATAAAGTGATGGAAAAAATGGGTGCTAATACAGTGTTTAATCATGCAGATTATAGACTAATGAGTAAGCGTGCATTGAATGGTTTAGCAGAATTCAAAGAAGTAAATTTATTTTTACGAGGATTAGTTCCGATGATTGGTTATCCAACAGATATAGTTACATATGAAAGATCTGAACGTTTCGCTGGTGAAAGTAAATATCCTTTATCAAAAATGTTAGCATTTGCTTTTGAAGGAATAACATCTTTATCTGTAAAATTAATTCGATTTATAACAGTAGCAGGATTTTTAATGATATTTATATCTTTCATTGTGTTCATATATAGTATATTAAGCTATATATTCAGTGAAGTAAGTCGAGGTTGGGCAAGTCTAATGATTTCAATGTGGTTTATAGGTGGAATGATTATGATGTCTTTAGGAATTGTTGGAGAATATATAGGAAAAATTTATTTAGAAACTAAAGAAAGACCAAGATTTATTATTGAACAATTTTTAAATGAAGAATAATTCTATAGGAGTTTTATGAGTAGAGAATTAATTTCAAATATTTTAAAACATATAGCATTAGCAATATTTTTAATACTAATGGTTATAAATTCGCTTTTAGTTTTTTCAAAGACTGCTATATTTCCAAATGATTACAAAGAAACTCTTTACTATAAAAATGACAATGCTATACTGAATATTATTTTTTTAATAATATTCAGTATAGTTATATTATTTTTATCAAAATATTTAAAAAGTAAAGTTTCTGTAAAAAGATTAGTTTTATTAATTATGATTTATGCGTTTATATCAAGTTTGGCATTCGCCATTTTAAGAAGGGATTATGTTCAATTTGATCCTTTTAACGTAATAGATCAAGCAAGTAATTTCATAAGAGATAATTATAGTGGTTTAGATAAAGGAAATAATTATTTATATATTTATTCGCATCAAATTACTACGGTATTTATTTTCCAAATTATTTTGTCAACTTTTGGTAAAGCAACATTTATATTATATTTAATGCAATGTTTTTCAATAAGTTATATAATTTTTATGTTATATAAAATATCTAATATATTATTTGATGATGAAGAAGTTAATTATATTACCTTAATATTATCTGCATTATGTTTCCCATTAATTTTTTATGTTGCATTTGTTTATGGTACATTACCGGGAATGTTTTTAGTTTTATTTAGTTTTTACTATTTAATAAAATATTATAAAGAGAAATTATGGTATTATTTAGTTGTAGTAATTTTTTCTATTAATTTATCAATATTACTTATAGGAAATAATTTAATAAATTTACTATCAATATTTTCTATCTTATTTATTACATTAATAAAGAAAATTGATAAAAAAATAATATTATTTATATTTTTTACTTTATTTGTGATGTATGCTAGTAAAAATTTAATAGTAAACTATTATGAATCCGTATCAAAAAAAGATATTTCTCAAGGAGTAAACAAAATTTCTTGGGTTGCAATGGGAATGCAAGAAGGAGACAGAGAAGCAGGTTGGTGGAATGGATTTAATTATGATATTATGACAGAAGAAAATTATAATGATGATAAAGTAGTAGAAATCTCAAAATATTCTATAAATCAAAGATTAAATGTATTCAAAAATAATAAAGAATATGCTTTTGATTTTTACAAAAGAAAATATGAAAATCAATTTATAGAACCAACATTTCAAAGTTTATTAATAACCGCACCACAAAAAGATGTAGATAATGAAAGCATATTATTAAAAATAAAAAATAAAATATTGAAAGAATTATATTTTGGAACGTCAAATAAAATAATATTTTCCATAGAGAAAATTTTTCAAATTTTCATTTACTTTTTCTCATTAGTTTTCACACTAGCTGTATATAAACGAAAAAATGAACTATTTTTATTAATACCAGTTTCATTTATAGGTGGAACTATTTTTCATATGATTTGGGAAGCAAAAAGTAGATATATTTTCCCGTATTTTATATTTTTAATTCCTATAGCTTCATTTGGATTTATATATTTTAAACGACAAATAATAAATTATTATAAAAATAAATATGGAGGGAATATTTTATGAAAAAAACACTTAAAATTTTTCTAATTGTAATAACACTATTTTCAATTAGTAGCAATTTTGCATTTGCATTAGATAATCATGTTCCTTTCAAAAAAATAGTAGAATCTGAAAAAAAAGAAGTAGTTAATTTTAGAGATTTGAACTTAAAAGAAGCAATATTACAATATTATAAATTTAATGTAGATAAAAATTATAATGGAAATGAAATAACTATAGATATGTTAGAAGAACTAACAACTTTAAATCTTTCTTGGTCTAATATTTTTTCTTTAGACGGATTAGAATACGCAGTAAATTTAAAAAATTTGAATTTGTCAAACAATTTTATAGAAGATGTAACACCAATATCGAAATTAACAAATTTAGAAGATTTAAATTTGAATAATAATAAAATAAAAGATGCTGAAAAATTATCTGAGTTAAAAAAATTAAAAAAATTATCTATAAAAAAAAATATAATTTCTAATCTAGATTTCATTAATGGTATATTAATTGAGGAATTAGATATATCGTATAATAGTATTTTAAAAAATAGATTGCAAAATGATATAGATTTGTCAAATTTACGAGTTTTGAAAATTAGTAATATGGGATTGGAAAATATAGAATTTTTAAAACATGCAGAAAAATTAGAAAGTTTAGATGCTAAAGAAAATTCAATTAAAGATTTAACTTCTTTAACAAATTTAACAAATTTAAAAACATTGTTTATTGATAAGAATAATATTAGTAGTATATATCCATTAAAAGACTTAATTAATTTAACAGAATTAACGGCTGAGAAAAATAATATAACGGATTTAGATCCACTTTTAGATAAAAAAAATCTACATAGAATAATCTTAAATGATAATTTTAGTCTAAAAAACATAGAACAGCTAAAAACAGTAAAAAATTTAGCTAGTTTATCTATAAGTAATACTGCAGTAGATAATATTGATCCATTAAAAGATTTAAAATATTTATTTTATCTTGAAATTTCTGGAATTAAAATTTCTAAAGAAAATCAAGAAAAATTTAAAATTTATAATGAAAATATAAAAAAAATTAATAATATTGATAAAAAAGTAGAAATTATTAATAATAATTCTGAAAAATATTTTTCTATAAAAAACTATATTTTTTTATCAATTATTTTTGTAATTGTAATTTCAGGAATAATTAGCTATTGGAAAAGAAATGAATAAAATAAATTATTTTTATTGACATATAAAAAAAAACAATATATAATAACAAAAAATACAAATGAATAATATACCTCACAAAAAGTGAGGTGGAGGTCGCGATACTTAATAGTAATTAATAGGAGATTTAGGAGTCTTTGAATATTAGTGAAAGGATTTATCGCCGAAATGATATGTGACCTAAATACATATTGTTGGGGCTATGTTTAATAGGCATAGAACTGTCATAGCAATTCGCTATGTTGAGCTACTTTACTTTTTAGAGGTGCGATATGCACATCTCTAATTAATTAGTGGTGTGTATTTTTATTTTAAAAAATTAGGAGGAATTCATATGTCTCAAGAAAGAGAAATTAAAAGAGATTTAAAATCAAGACATGTTACGATGATAGCAATTGGCGGATGCATCGGAAGTGGATTGTTTATGACAAGTGGGCAAGCAATAAGTAGTGCCGGACCAGGAGGAGCTTTATTAGCATATTTATGTATAGGACTTATGGTATATTTTTTAATGACATCATTAGGAGAAATGGCAACATATTTACCAACCTCAGGTTCATTTAGTACATATGCTACAAGATATGTTGATCCATCATTAGGATTTGCACTTGGCTGGAACTATTGGTTTAATTGGGTTATTACAGTAGCAGCTGATGTTGAATTATCTACACTTGCAGTAAATTATTGGGAACCTATGCGTGTATTACCAACATGGGCATGGAGTATAATTTTCTTATTACTTATAATAGGATTAAATTCACTAAGTGTTAAAGCATACGGAGAAAGTGAATATTGGTTTGCATTAATAAAAGTCGTAACTGTAATTATATTTTTAATAATTGGATGCTTAACAATATTTGGAATAATGGGTGGAGAATATATTGGATTTAGTAATTTTACAGCAGGAGAAGCACCGTTTGTAGGTACTGATGCATCTACTTCTAGCAAAGTTTTAGCAGCATTAGGAGTATTTTTAATTGCGGGATATTCTTTCCAAGGAACAGAACTTATTGGTGTTACTGCTGGAGAAAGTGAAAACCCAGAAAAAACTATACCAAAAGCAATTAAACAAGTATTTTGGAGAATTTTGATATTTTATGTTTTAGCTATTTTAGTAATAGGTTTATTAATTCCTTATACATCACCAGATTTAATGGGAGCAGCAAGCTCAGAAGAAATTGCTAAATCACCGTTCGCAATAGTATTTAAAAATGCCGGATTTGCATTTGCAGCTAGTGTAATGAACGCAGTAATTTTAACTTCGATTTTATCAGCAGGAAATTCAGGTATGTATGCATCTACCAGAATGCTTTATGCTATGAGTAAAGAAAAACAAGCATTTTCTATTTTCGGTAAATTAAATAAAAGTGGAACACCGATAAATTCTTTAATAGCGACAACTCTTGTAGTAATTATAGTATATTTAATACAATTAACAAGTGCTGATGCTTACATCTATATAGTTGCAGCTAGTGGAATGACAGGATTTATTGCGTGGCTAGGTATAGCTATAAGCCATTACAGATTTAGAAGAGCATATATTAAACAAGGGAAAAATCTTGATGATTTAAAATATCGTGCAAAATGGTTCCCAGTTGGACCAATCTTAGCTTTAATATTATGTATCGTAGTAATTATAGGTCAAGATACACAGCTTGTTACACAAGGTATAGTTGATTGGGGAGCAATTATAACTACATATATGGGAGTTCCAGTATTTTTATTCTTCTATATATATCATAAAATAAAATATAAAACAAAAGTTTTAAAATTAGAAGAAGTAGACTTATCACAAAAATAATATAAATAAATTATATGAGATGGATGCATTATTTCATATAGATTACATTTTATTATTTTCAAAATAAAAGTTGTATTTTAAAAATTAATTTGTTATAATTTATAGGTATTTGTGAAAAAATTACAAATACCTATTTATAATT
>CAMBPW010000008.1 GCA_945869755.1 uncultured Gemella sp. | reverse complement strand
TTAAATGGATATGAATTAGGTGGAGGAAGTATTCGTATTTATGACAAAGATATTCAAACTTCTATGTTTAAAGCATTAGGATTTACAGAAGAAAGTGCTAAAAGTCAATTTGGATTTTTATTAGAAGCATTTGAATATGGAGTTCCACCGCATGGAGGTTGTGCATTAGGATTAGACAGATTTGTAATGTTATTAGCAGGAAGAGAAAATTTAAGAGATACAATTGCATTCCCGAAAACAGCAAACGCATCTTGTTTATTAACAGAAGCACCATCACCAGTAGATTTAGAGCAATTATTAGAACTAAATATTTCGACATTAAGAAAATAAAAATAATTAGGAGTAGAAAAAAATCTACTCCTAATTTCTTTTTGTGATAAAATATAAAGGAAAAGAAGAAAAATAAAAAAGAGGTTTTTATGGAAGTAATATTAATTACAGGAGCATCTAGTGGATTAGGAAAAGAATTTGCATATAAATACGCAAAAAATAGATATAATTTATTATTAGTAGCTAGAAATGAAAAAAAATTGAATGAAATAAAAAATGATATTGAAAATAAATATGACGTAAAAGTTTTTGTATTAAAAAAAGATTTGAGTGAAAGTAATTCTGCAAAATATATTTTTGACTACACAGCAATAAACAATTTAGTAGTAACTATATTAATTAATAATGCAGGGGTTGGAGATTATGGAAATTTTTTAAACAGTAATTTGGAATACCAAACAAAAATGATTAACTTAAATGTCATAACATTAGTAGAACTTACTCACTATTACTTAAAAGAAATGATTGCTAGAAACAGTGGAAAAATTTTAAATATTTCATCAATAGCAGGATTTATGCCAGGACCTAAAATGAGTGTTTACTATGCTACAAAATCTTTTGTTTTAAGTTTTACAGAAGCATTGTCAGAAGAAACTAAAAATTATAATGTAAAAATTTCTGCATTATGCCCAGGACCGACGAAAACAGATTTTGAAAAAAATGCAACTGTAAATTTTAGTAGCGTAAAAATGCAGTCTTCAAAAGAGGTAATAGACTATTGTTACGAGAAATTTATGAATAGTGATAAAGTAATAATATTACCGTCTTTCAATACAAAATTTTTTACAATAGGAACAAAGCTGTTACCTAGATTTTTAGTAAGGAAAATTGTTTATAAAATTCAAACTAAATTTAGAAGTAATTAAATTAAGAAATACAAAATTAAAATAAATTTTACACAAAATTATTTTTGAATTTTAAATTTAATGTTATATATGTTATAATTAAACAGTATATTTTATTTATAGGAGCGATTATATGCCAAAATTGTTAGAAGATTTGAAATATAGAGATTTAGTTTATCAACAAACTGATGAAGAAGGAATAAAAAATTTATTAGAAAGAGAAAGTGTTTCTATTTATTGTGGAACAGACCCTACTGGCGATTCTTTACATGTTGGTCATTTATTACCATTTTTAACATTGAAAAGATTTGCAGAATATGGGCATAAGCCAGTAGTTTTAGTAGGAGGTGGAACTGGAATAATAGGAGATCCATCTGGAAGAAGTGAGGAACGTCAGCTTCAAACATTAGAAGTAATTAATGATAATGTAAAAAAATTAGAAGCTCAACTTAGAAATATTTTCCGTGATAATAAAGATATAAAATTTGTAAACAATGCTGATTGGTTAGGGCAAATATCAATGTTAGAATTTTTGCGTGATTACGGTAAATTAGTAAATGTAAATTATTTATTAGGAAAAGATTCTGTTTCTTCACGACTTGACAATGGAATTTCTTTTACAGAATTTAGTTATTCAATTTTACAAGGAATAGATTTTTATTATTTGAATAAAGAACATAATGTAAAAATGCAATTAGGAGGTTCTGATCAATGGGGAAATATTACTACAGGATTAGAAATCACTCGTAAACTAGCAGGTGATGTAGAAACATACGGATTTACAATTCCATTAATGTTAAAATCAGATGGAACTAAGTTTGGAAAATCAACTGGTGGAGCAGTTTGGTTAGATTCTAAAAAAACAACTCCATATGAATTTTATCAGTTTTGGTTTAATACAGCAGATGCTGATGTTGTGTCAACACTTAAAAAATTCACATTTTTAGAAAAAGAAGAAATAGAAAAATTAGAAAAATCTGTTGAAACTGAACCACATTTACGTATTGCACAAAAAAGACTTGCTGAAGAATTAGTTAAAATTGTTCATGGAGAAGAAGCGTTAGAAAGTGCATTAAATGTAACTAAAGCACTATTTTCTGGTGATATAAAAAATTTAACTATAGATGAATTAGATCAAGCTGTTAAAGGAATGCCAAAGGTTACTTTAGAAAAAACAGAAGTAAATATTGTAGATTTTATAGTTAATGCAAATTTAGTAACATCTAAACGTCAAGCTCGTGAAGATGTAAATAACGGTGCAATATATGTAAATGGAGAAAAAATTACAGACGTAAATTATATAGTAGACGAAAAAGACAGATTAAACAACAATTATACAGTATTAAGACGTGGTAAAAAAAGTTATTTGTTAGTTGAATATAAATAATTAGGAGAAAAATATGAATTTAAAAGAACAAGTTGGATATAAAGCTGTAGAATTTGTAAAAGACGGAATGATAGTAGGACTTGGAACGGGATCAACAGTATTTTATTTTATTCATGCAATTGCAGAAAAAATAAAAAAAGGTCTTAATGTAAAATTAGTATCTACTTCATTACAAAGCATTGAATTGGCAAAAAGTCTAGGACTACACGTTGAAGATTTAGAAAATGTTTCTAAAATAGATTTGACTGTTGATGGAGTAGATGAAATAGATAAAAATTTTAATGCTATAAAAGGTGGAGGTGCAGCACTATTTAGAGAAAAAATCGTTGCGGATATTTCAAAGCACATAGTATGGATTTATGATGAAAGTAAAGATGTAGAACAACTAGGAGCTTTTAATTTACCGGTAGAAATTTTACCTTTCGGTCATACTCACACCATAAGAAAATTAGCATGTTTAGGTCTTAATCCTATATTAAGATATAAAGACGGAAAAGTTTTAGTTACTGATAATGGAAATTATATTGTAGATTTGAACTTAAATGTAGGTTTTGATGTTTATGAAGTAAAAGAAAAATTATCTACTGTTGTAGGAGTAGTTGAACACGGATTATTTTTAAATATGTGTAAACATTGTATTAAAGGAACGAAAGACGGAGCAATTATAATAGAAAATAATACAATATAAATTGTAATAGATGGAATATAAATATACGAAATATTATGTATTAAATAATATTATTTTGTTCTAACTTGATTTTAATAAAAAATATTTAAGAAAGGAGAAAAAATGGCAGAATTAAAAGACAGAGTTATAGAAGCACTTGAAACAGTTATTGACCCTGAATTAGGAATAGATATAGTAAATTTAGGATTATTGTATGATGTGAAAATGAATGATTCTGGTCATGCAATAGTGGAAATGACACTTACTTCAATGGGTTGTCCCGTTGCACCTTTAATTATTGAGCAAGTAGAAATGGCTATGTTAACTATTGACGAAGTAGAAGAAGTAGATGTAGAATTAGTTTGGGATCCACCATGGACAAAAGATAGAATGTCAAGATACGCAAAAATTGCGTTAGGAATAGCAGATTACGAATAAAATATTTTATGTGTCAACAAAAAGTTGGCACATTTTTTATAAAAGAGGACAATAATGAAAAATTTGTATTATGATACATTAACTTTTGATAAAATTACATACACGTTATTATGTAGCGATAAAGGACTTTATTTTTTAGGTGGAGAAAATGAAGGTATAGAATATTTAAAAAAATATTTTTATTATTGCAACATAATTTACGATAAAAATAAATTAGAGAAATATAAAAAACAATTAGAAAATTATTTTATTGGGAGAGAATATAATTTTAATTTTCCTTTAGACTTAAATGGAACAAAATTTCAAAAAATAGTTTGGAATGAACTTTTAAAAATACCTTATGGGCAAACAACGACATATAAAAATATAGCAATAGCTATTAATAAACCAACTTCAATTCGTGCAGTAGCCAATGCTATAGGTAAAAATTCTATCTCAATAGTAATTCCTTGTCATAGAGTTTTAGGGAGTGATGGAAGATTACGAGGATATAGAGGCGGATTAGAAATGAAAAAAAGATTATTAAATATGGAACAATGCAAATAAAAAAGCTATTAATGCATCTAATTGGATAAAAAAAAATAAAATAAATGCGACATAATCCAAAAATTATGTTGCATTTATTTTATTTTTGCTGTAAAATTGTAATTGTTAAGAGAAAGGAGAAAAGAATGGAACTTTCTGCGAGAGAAAAGAAAATATTAAAAATAGTAAAAAAATATGAACCTGTTACTGGAGATGATATAGCAAAAGAATTATCAATTAGCAAATCGACAATAAGAACAGAATTAGCATTATTAGTAAAATTAGGTTTATTGGAATCTAAAACAAATGTAGGATATTTTTATAATAACAATTTTACTGATAATTCAAAATACGACTTATTTAAAAATACAAAAGTAGAAGATGTCATGGGAGTTGTAATAACTGCTAAATCTACAGAAACATTTTCAGAAGTAGTGTCAAAACTATTTTTACACGATATAGGAACAATATTTATACTGAATGAAAATTCTGAATTAGCTGGAGTAGTTTCAAGAAAGGACTTATTAAAAATTTTAGTTGCAAATGCAAATGCAAATTCTATGCCTGTCGCAATGGCTATGACAAGAATGCCAAATGTCGTATATTCTTTTGAAGATGAAATAATTGGTGAATCAATTAGAAAAATTATTCATCATGAAATTGATTGTTTACCGATAGTTAGAAAAACAAATACGGGTTATAAAGTTGTCGGTAAAATTTCTAAAACTACTATAATAAGATTGTTATTAGATATATTGGAGGGATAAAATGTTAAATATATATGTTTTGTCAGATTCTTTAGGGAATACTGCAACAGATGTAGTACGTGCAGGACTTGCACAATTTGATCTAGATATAAATGATTATATAATAAAAAAAATTCCTGGCATTTCAAACAAAGATGATATAGATGAAGTTATTTCTGAATTGACAGGAGGAGAAATAATAGTTCAAACAATAGTGTCAGAAGAGTTAGCAAATTACACTAAAGAAAAAGCAGAAGAAAAAGGTGTTACATTAATAAATATATTAACACCACTATTAAAAACTTTAGAAAATAAATTAAATAAAAAAATAAAAAACAGTCCTGGAGAAATAAGAAAATTAGGAGAAACATATTTTAGAAGAGTAGACGCATTAGAGTTTGCAGTAAGATATGATGATGGTAAAGATGTAAATGGACTTGTAGAAGCTGATATAGTAATTTTAGGAGTATCAAGAACGTCAAAAACTCCTTTAAGTTTATACCTTGCAAACAAAAACATAAAAGTTATGAATTTGCCATTAGTTCCAGAAATTAGTTTGCCAAAAAAATTATTTGAAATAGATAATAGAAAAATAATCGGATTAACAACTTCTATAGAAAGACTTAACGAAGTTAGAGAAGAAAGAATGAGATCACTTGGTGTAGTTGGAGATAATAGTTACACACAAGAAATGAGAATATTTGAAGAGTTAGAATATGCAACAGAAGTTATGAAAAGATTAAGTTGTCCAATAATTAATGTAGAAAATAAAGCGATAGAAGAAACAGCAGAAATAATAATTGAAATTATTAAAGAGCGTGGAATAAACATTACACACATATAAACTTAGGTAGTAATAAATAATAATGATAGTTAAAAAATAAAAAAGTATAGCACAAACTATCATTATTATTACTCAATAAAAAATAATATTATATAAAATAAAAGGGGAACAATAATATGACAAAATTTGTTTATAATTTTAAAGAAGGTAATAAAGATATGAAAAGTTTGCTTGGAGGTAAAGGAGCAAACTTAGCAGAAATGAGCTCACTAGGAATTAGTGTACCACCAGGATTTACTATTACGACAGAAAGCTGTAATGACTATTATGAAAATGATCGTCGTATAAGACCTGAAATTGTAAAACAAATTAACGAACAACTGGAAGTTTTAGAACAAACAATGGGGAAAAAGCTAGGAAGTCATGAAGATCCGTTGTTAGTATCTGTACGAAGTGGAGCAGTATTTTCAATGCCAGGAATGATGGATACAATATTAAATTTAGGTCTTAATGATGAAACAACAATTGTACTAGCTAAAAAAAATAATGATTATAGATTCGCTTACGATAGTTATAGAAGATTTATTCAAATGTTTTCTGATGTAGTTATGGAAGTAGAAAAGTATAAATTTGAAGCTGTATTAACTAGAGTAAAAAATGAAAAAGGATATGAACAAGATAGTGATTTAACGGCAGAAGATTTGTTCAATATAGTAGAAGAATTTAAAAAAATATATCGCAAAGAAGTAGGTAGAGAATTTCCTAGTAATGTAAAAGAACAATTAATGCTTGCAGTAGAAGCGGTATTTAAGTCTTGGAATAATAATCGTGCAAAAGTTTATAGAAGATTAAATGGAATTAGTGATAAACTAGGAACAGCAGTAAATGTTCAGGCAATGGTATTTGGAAATATGGGAGATACTTGTGGAACAGGAGTATGTTTCAGTCGTAATCCAGCAACTGGAGAAAATAAATTGTTTGGTGAATATTTAATAAATGCACAAGGAGAAGATGTTGTTGCAGGAATTAGAACACCAAAACCAGTTGAAATTTTGAAAGATGAATTACCAGAAGTTTATGAAGAACTTTTATCATTAACAAAAGTGTTAGAAAATCATTATAAAGATATGCAAGATATAGAGTTCACTATAGAAAATAAAAAACTTTATATTTTACAAACTAGAAATGGAAAAAGAACTGCACTTGCTGCAATAGAAGTAGCTGTATCTCTTGTAGAAGAAGGAATAATATCAAAAGAAGAAGCACTACTTCGCATAAGTTCAGATGATATTAATCAGTTATTACATCCAACATTTGATTCTAAATCTTTAAAAGAAGCTCAATTATTAACTCAAGGTCTTGCAGCTTCACCAGGAGCAGCTACAGGAGCAATTTATTTCACAGCAGAAGATGCAGTAAAAGCTTCAGAAAACAAAGCTGTAATTTTAGTTCGTGAAGAAACTTCACCAGAAGATATAGAAGGAATGGTTAGCTCACAAGCAATCGTAACTTCACGTGGTGGAATGACATCACACGCTGCAGTAGTTGCACGAGGAATGGGAAAATGTTGTGTATGTGGTTCTCAAAATATGTTTATTAATTACGAAACAAAAACTGTACGTATCGGAGAAGTTACATTAAATGAAGGAGATGTAATTTCTGTAGACGGAAGCAGTGGAAAAGTATATCTAGGAGAAATTGCAAAATCAGATTCATCATTTACAGAAAGCTTTAATAAAATTATTGAATGGGCTGATGAGATAAGAGAATTAAAAGTTTTCGTAAATGCAGATAATGATGTAGATGCAAAAGTAGGATTTGATTTTGGAGCTGAAGGAATTGGACTATGTAGAACAGAGCATATGTTCTTTGAAGAAGATAGAATTAGTTTAGTTCGTAAAATGATTTTAGCAAATAACGAATTAGAAAGAAAAGTTTTTTTAGATAAATTACAACCAATTCAAAGCGAAGATTTCTACAAAATATTTAAAGAAGCAAAAGGAAAATCAGTGAATATTCGTTTACTAGATCCACCTTTACACGAATTTTTACCACATGATGAAAAAACAATTGAGATTATTGCTAAAGAATTAGAAATTTCAGTTGAACAACTTGAAGCTAAAATTAAAAGTATTTCAGAATTTAATCCTATGATGGGACATCGTGGATGTAGACTTGGTGTTACATATCCAGAAATATATTTAATGCAAGCAAAAGCTATTAGTCAAGCAGCGATATTAGCAACAAAAGATGGATATGAAGTAAATGTCGAAGTAATGATACCACTTGTAGGAATTGCAGAAGAGTTACGTTACTTGAAAGATGCAATTGAAGGGTTGTTAGAAAAAGATATTCAACAGTACCTTACACCATTCAACTATAAAATAGGAACAATGATAGAAATTCCTAGAGCTTGTCTAATTGCAGATAAAATTGCAGAACACGCAGAATTCTTTAGCTTTGGAACTAACGATTTAACACAATTAACTTATGGATATTCTCGAGATGATGCGGAGAAATTTATAGATATTTATAAGAAGAAAAATATTTTAGAGCAAGATCCATTTATTCATTTAGACGAGAGTGGTGTGCTTGAACTTATGAAGTTGGCTGTAAACAAAGCTAAAGAAACTAAACCTAATATTAAATTAGGAATTTGTGGTGAACACGGAGGAGATGAAAAATCTATAGAATCAGCAGGTAATATAGGTATCCACTATGTATCTTGTTCTCCTTATAGAGTTTTAATAGCTAAACTTGCAGCTGCTAAAACAGTTATTAAAAACAAAAATAGCAATTTAGAATATGCGAATAAATAAAATTACAAACCTACGTAAAACGTAGGTTTTATTTTTTTATTTAATATTATCTAAGTTCTTTTATTTTTTTTGAAAAGGGTGTACAATAGTAAATATTAGATTTGTGAGGAGTTTGTAATGGAAATAAAAAATTATAAACTATATTTAATTGATTTAGATGGAACTATGTATAACGGCAGTGAAAAAATTGAATATGCAAAAGAATTTATAAATTATCTTAATGAAAATAATATAGATTATTTATTTTTAACTAATAATTCTACAAAATTAGAAAAAGATGTCGTTAAAAAATTAAAAGAATTAGATATAATTACAACAGAAAAAAATGTTTATACTTCATCAGAAGCTACTTCTGAATATTTAATTAAACATAATTATAAAAAAGTTTTTGTAATAGGAGAAAATGGATTAAAAAATACATTGCTTAGAAACAATATTGAGTTAGTAGATTATTTATATGCAGATGCTGTAGTTGTAGGTTTAGATAGAGAAATAAGTTATGAAAAATTAACTCAAGCAACGAGAGCGATTTTGAACGGAGCAAAATTAATAGCAACAAATCCAGATAAGTTATTACCAACAGAAAGTGGTATGTCTTTAAGTAATGGAGGACAAGTAAAATTATTAGAATATGCAACAGATACAGTTGCAATCGTTATTGGTAAGCCTAATAATATAATTATGAATTTAGCAATTGAAAAATTTTCATATACAAAAGAAGAAATAGTCATGGTTGGAGATAATTATGATACTGATATATTGGCAGGAATTAATGCTAATATTGATACTATTCATGTGCAAACAGGTGTTACTAGCAAAGATCAACTTTTAGAAAAGAAAATTCAACCGACATATACAGTAAAAAATTTAAAATTTTTAATAAAATAAATTTAAGTAAATAAATGATAAATTTTAAAGAAATAAATGAAGATAATTTTCATCAAATAATAAGTTTAGAAGCAGTCGAATAAGATAAGACATTTATAGCAAGTAACACAAAGTCATTAGCACAATCTTTGCTATATAAAAAGTATAATGCTTGTTTTCCATACGGAACATATTATAAAGAAGATCTTGTATTATTTGTTAATATGTATAGATAAAGAGGAATATTATATTTGGAGAATAATGATTGATAAAAATTTTCAATGATTAGGCTATGTAAAATTAGTTATAGAGTATATAATTGATATAGTAGAAAAAAATAAAAACTTTTAGTACATTCTTACAGATTATGTTTTAAGTAACGATAAAGTGGAACATATATTAGAAAAATTGAATTTTCAAGAGTATAAATTTTATGAAGAATGGAATCAAATGGCAATGAAATATTATAAAAATAATAGAGGTAAAAATGATAATTAAAAATGAAGAACAATTAACAAAAATGAAAGAAATAGGAAGAATTTGTGCTGAAATAAGAGATGAAATGCAAAAAAATGCAGTGCCAGGAATTACTACAAAAGAATTAGATAATATTGCGAAAGAAATGTTTGAAAAATATGGAGCAAAATCAGCACCTATTTCAGAATATGATTTTCCAGGATATACTTGTATATCTTTAAATAATCAAGCAGCACATGGAATACCATCAAATAAAGTTCTAAAAGATGGAGATTTAATAAATATAGATGTATCTGGTTGTAAAGATGGATATTATGCAGATACTGGAATTTCTTTTGTTGTAGGTAAATGCGATAACCCTTTAAAACAAAAAGTTTGTGATGTAGCAAAAGAATCGTTTTATGAAGGAATAAAATTTGCGGTTGCAGGAAAAAAAATAAATCAAATAGGAAAAAATATTCATAAAAAAATAAAAGAACATAAACTAGAAGTTATTGAAAATTTAACTGGACATGGAATAGGAACGAGTTTGCATCAAGAGCCTAATCACGTATTTAATTATTTTGATCCATGGGACAATTTAATATTGAAAGATGGTATGTGTTTGGCAATAGAGCCGTTCGTATCTACGAAAGCTAAGCAAGTAAAAAATAGTACGAGAGATGACTGGGAATTAATTACAGATGACGGATCTTTTGTTGCTCAATACGAACATACAGTAGTTATTCAAGCAGATGGAGAACCAATAATTTTAACAAAAGTTGATTAATAATTTGACATAGATAAAAAAATAATTTAATATACTACTATAAAATTTTAGGAGAGAGTTATTATGACAGAAAATTTAGTGATTGTCGAATCTCCATCAAAAGCAAAAACTATAGAAAAATATCTAGGTAAAAAATATAAAGTAATTTCATCAAAAGGACATATAAAAGATTTACCTAAGAGTAGAATGGGTGTAGAAGTTGTTGATAGAGATAATATAGTTGCTGATTACATTTCGATTCGTGGTAAAGGAGATGTAATAAAAAATTTAAAAAAAGAAGCAAAAGGAATAAAAAATATTTATTTAGCTTCCGATCCAGATAGAGAAGGAGAAGCTATAGCTTGGCACATAGCTAGTATATTAGAACTTAAAAATACAGAAAATAGAGTTATATTCAATGAAATAACAAAAGATGCAGTAAAAGAAGCTATAAAAAAACCTAGAAAAATAGACAGAAATTTAGTAGATTCACAACAAGCAAGACGTGTTTTAGATAGATTGGTAGGGTACAATATATCACCAGTTTTATGGAAAAAAGTAAAACCAAAATTATCTGCGGGTAGGGTACAAAGCACAGCATTAAAATTAATAGTAGATAGAGAATTAGAAATAAAGAATTTTATTCCAGAAGAATATTGGTCAATGCCGATAGAATTTATAAAAAATAAAAAAACATTAGTTGCAAATTTTTATTCTTATAATGGAGAAAAAATTAAATTAAAAACTAAAGAAGATGTTGAAAAAATCAAAAAAAATATTAAGGGAGATAGTTTTTTAGTTTCTGATGTAGTGAAAAGCACAAAAACTAGAAATTCTCCTAACGTTTACACAACTTCAACAATGCAACAAGATGCTTCAAGAAAAATTAACTTTAAAACTAGAAAAACTATGAGTGTAGCTCAAGAATTGTATGAAGGAATCAATTTAAAAAAACTAGGTGGCACTACGGGTCTTATTACATATATGAGAACGGACTCTACTAGAATATCAGATGAAGCAAAAATAAATAGTTATAATTTTATTTTAAACAATTACGGTAAAGAATATGTATTGAAGTCTGTAAAAAAAACTGCTGATAAAAAAAATGTACAAGATGCACACGAAGGTATTAGACCGACAAACGTAGAATTTACACCTGAAAAAGTGAAAGAATATTTATCATCTGACCAACTAAAATTATATACGCTTATTTGGGAAAGATTTATAGCTAGTCAAATGGCAAGTGCTATTTATGAAACAACTACTACACTATTTGAAAATAATAAAGTTGAATATAGAGCAACTGAATCAAAAATAGTTTTTGATGGATTTTTAAAAGTATTAAAAGAAAAAGAAAAAATTAAAACTTTTGCAGAATTTGAAAAAGATGAGTATGCTAAAATAAAGTCAATTAATCAAGAACAACATTTTACACAACCACCTGCAAGATATTCAGAAGCAAAGCTAATTGCAACATTAGAAGAATTAGGAATAGGGAGACCGTCAACTTACGCAACTATAATAGAAACTTTGCAAAAACGATATTATGCAAAAATTACTAATAAATCATTTGTTCCTACGGAATTAGGAGAAATAGTATGTAAAATAATTTCAGAATATTTTCCAGATGTAATAAATGCAGAATTCACTGCAAAATTAGAAACGGATTTAGATAAAATTGCTGATGGAGATATTAAGTGGCAACAAGCAATTTATAATTTTTATTCAGAATTTTACAAAGATGTAGAAAAAGCTGAACAAGAATTAGAAAAAGTAGAGATACAAAAAGAATATACTGGAGAAGATTGTCCTAAGTGTTCTTCACCACTACTTTTCAAGTTAGGAAAATTTGGTAAATTTATAGCTTGTTCAAATTTTCCAGAGTGTAATTTTACGGAAACAATTCAGAAAAAAATAGGTGTAACTTGTCCGAAATGTAAAGAAAAAGATATTTTAGAAAAGAAATCTAAAAAAGGAAAATTATTTTACGGATGTGAAAATTTTCCAATTTGCGATTTTGTTTCTTGGGATAAGCCTATAAACAGAAATTGTCCAAAATGTAATAACATTTTATATGAAGGAAAAAAACAAGTTTCTTGTCAAAACTGCAATTATAAAGAAAATAATAAGTAAAATAAAATTAAAGCAACCTAAAAAACTAGGTTGCTTTAATTTTTCAGAAAATTCAGTTATATTTTCACTCAAAAAAACGTATTTATAAAAAAATAAGAAAAAAAATATTGACATTTTTCATTTGTTGTAATATTATATTACTCATATTAATTTTTATTGTTATAAGGAGAAAATTATTTTATGAAATTTTTAAAAGACAAAAATTATGTGTCCATTGGTTTTATGTTATTTGCAATGTTCTTTGGAGCAGGTAATTTAATTTTTCCAACTATACTTGGGCAAAATGCGGGAACAAGTTTCACCCCTGCAATGTTAGGATTAATTATTACCGGAGTTGGACTTCCGCTTTTAGGTGTTATAGTTATAGGATACTCTGGAGCAAGGGATTTATTAGACCTTTCTAGTAGAGCAGGTAAAGTATTTGGTTTATTATTTACAACATCATTATATTTATCTATAGGTCCTCTTTTTGCAATACCAAGAACTGGAGCAACAACTTATTCATTAGGATTAAGTAGTTTTATTTCACAAGAAAATCAACAAGTAGGGTTATATATCTTTTTAGTATTTTTTATGGGACTTACGTTATTATTATCTATTAAACCTAACAAACTTGTAGATATTATAGGGAAATATATTACGCCAGTTTTATTACTATCTATGTTTGTTCTTATTATACAATCAATTATTTCACCTATGGGTAGTTATCAACAACCTAGTAAAGGATATGAAACATTTTCTACTGCATTTACAAATGGATTATTAGAAGGATACAATACTATGGACGCTCTTGCTTCTTTAGTATTTGGAATTATAGTTATTAATTCTGTAAAATTATATGGAGCAAAAACTACAGAAGAAATTTCAAAAAATACTTCTAGATCTGCTATAATTGCTGCATTTTTACTTGGAATAATATATATAGCTATCGCAAATATAGGTGCAACTTCAGTTAGTGCTATAGGAATGCAAGAAAACGGAGCAGTAGTTTTAACAGAAGTAACTAATTACTATTATTCAAGTACAGGAAGAATATTATTATTAATTATAGTATTCCTTGCTTGTATAACTACGAGTGTTGGGCTTACTACAGCTTGTGCTTCATATTTTAATAGAATTTTTCCTAAAATAAGTTATGAAGCATATGTAATTGGAATTACAGTATTTTCTGCTGTAGTAGGAAGTGTAGGGTTAACAGCACTTATTAGCTTAGCAGTACCGGTATTAGTTTTACTATACCCATTAACTATAGCTATAATTATTTTAGGATTTACTGATAAAATATTTGGTGGTAAGAAAGAAGTGTACACTTATACATTAATTTTTGTGTTATTGTTTAGTTTATACACTACAGCAGTTTCTACATTTGGTGTATCTATCCCAACAATAGACAAAGCAATTGCATATATACCACTTAACAATTATAGTTTTGGTTGGCTGGCAGTAGCAGCTGTAGGATTTGTTTTTGGACTTGGAGTTAGTAGAATTAAACAAAAATAATATTAAAAAGTTGAGTAACATTTGTTATTCAACTTTTTTCTTGAAAAGATTGTAAATATATTATATTATATATATTATTATAAAAAATTTAGAGGTAAATATGTCATTACAATTTATAAATTTTAAGAGAAAGTTAGCTAGAAAAAAATATTTAGAACTAGATTTTGTCCTTGAGAATAGTGATTCTCTAGTTATAGTTGATGAAAATATAAAAAATTTGGATTTAATCAAAAAAGCATTAAGTAAAAGACTAAAATATGATGGGAAAATCATTTTAAATGAAAAAGATATTAAAAAAGATAAAGATTACTATTTATTTCTACAAGACAAAATAGGATTTTACAATAATTTTACAGTATATCAAAACTTTAAACATTTATTAAAATTATTCGGTATTAAAATAAAAAAAGACGATTTAATTACTTTAATTGCAGATGAAAGTGTAAATATATATGAAAAATATGTAAAACTGTCAGAAGTTCAGAAAGAAAAACTCCATATATTATTTTCATCTTTAGTTCTTGACGATATTTTAGTAATTGACATAACTAGTGATAAATTCTCTAAAGAAGATTTGCTTTATATAAGTAGCTTAGCTCAAGATATAATTAATGAAAATAAAACAAATTTAATATTGTTATCTAATAACTTAAATGAAATAACAAATATATGTAAGAAAGCATTAATTATTTCTGATAATAAACAAGTGTACTTTGATGATTTAGATAAACTAGACATAATAAAAGATTTAATAATAATTGAAACAGAAAGTATTGATGAAGAATCAATTTATCAAAATTTACATTTTGATTTAAAAGTTATTGAAAATAAAGTTATTATTAGAAAATCGGATTTGGAAGATGTTTTATACTATTTTGTTAAAGCAAACATTAATGTTTTATCTATAAATGATTTTAATGAAAATACAGAATTATATGAGATTGAGAGGTAATATATGCTTAGTATAGAGTTTTTAAAAATTTTAAAAAGAAAATTTAATTATATATATTTTGTATTTACTTTACTTGTTGTAATGTTCCTTAGTTATAGATATGAGTATTATAGTAATTATCTTAATGTAGAAGCCAACAATTATATTTATGAATATTTATTAAAGTTAGTTTTGTTATTTACAGTATTAATTTTGTGTGTAAATTTAATTTTTTCTTATCGAGAAGATTATAAGTTTAGAGTAAATAGAATTATTTATAACTCTAAAGTGTTTAAAGTTGGAAATTTATTATCGAAACTTTTTAGTGTTACATTTATGTTTACAATTTTTTACATCATTCAAATTTTAGCAGTTTATGGATATTTACTATATATTAAATTTGTAAAAATATCAGATTTATTAAATAATGTTGGTATTGCATATTATTTTGTATTATCTTTATGTATAATATTATTTGCAACTTCTGTAGCTTTGTTTATGATTTCTATTTTTAATAATACTAATTTAGCTGTAGCTTTAACGGTACTATTTTTTATCGGGTCTAGATTTTTAGTTTCTTATTTAGAAACTTTTAATCCTATCTTAGAAAAATTAAAATATAGTGCTATTGGAATATTTAATAGCAGTTTAGAATATTTATCTATAGTTACATCTGAAAGAGAATTTTTAATATTAATAATATGTAGTATTATGAATACAGTTTTATTATTTATATTATCGTTTATTTTAAAAATAGTTAAGCAAAATTAGTTGACATTTTTATATGTCTGAAATATAATTACTATTATTGAAAATTTCAAAGGGGAGTAACTTAACTCTATTTTGAGTTTCTAATATCGTCATTACATAGTTCAAACTATCGGTATTAGAGATAACGTTGTTATTTAGTAAGACCTTTGCTTTATTGTTAAAAAGCAATGGTCTTTTTTATTTTGAAAGGAGAAAAAAATGGATATACAACTTTTAATTCAATATGGAATAGTACTACTTAGTTTAATAATTTTAGAAGGGTTACTGTCAGCTGACAATGCTATAGTTTTAGCGATAATGGTTAGACATTTACCAGAAGAAAAAAGAAAACAGGCTTTAATGTACGGTCTTGTAGGAGCTTTAGTATTTAGAATTATCGCAATATTTTTAATTACTATACTTGCGAAATATTGGCAAATACAAGTTATTGGTGGACTTTACTTATTATATATTTCAATAACAAATATAAAAGAATTTTATCATAAACTTAAAGTACATGAAGAAGAAAGAGAAATTTCTGAACCTAAAAAACAAAGTGGTTTCTGGATGACAGTTTTAAAAGTAGAACTTACGGATATTGCATTTGCTGTTGATTCTATTTTAGCGGCAGTAGCTATTGCAATAACTTTACCGTCTGTTACTGATTATACAATTGGTGGCATAAATGCAGGGCCATTTGTTGTTATGGTGATTGGTGGAATAATAGGTGTAGTAATAATGCGATATGCAGCAAATATATTTATAAAAGTTTTAAATGAAAAACCAGGATTAGAATTAGCAGCATTTTTAATAGTTGCTTGGGTAGGTATAAAATTATTTGTCATTGCAGCTTCAAATCCTAATTTAGGATATTTACCAGCTGATTTTGCTCATTCTACAGTTTGGACAATTATTTTCTGGCTTGTTCTAGGTGGATTATTGTTATTCGGAATAGTTTATTCTAAAAAATTAAATGAAAAATTAAATAAATAAAATTTATTATTAAAAGATTAGCTTGTAAATGTATTATATACAATTTAAGTTAATCTTTTTTATTGTTTATAGAGAAAGTGATATTATGATATAATATATGTAAAATATTTATAAATAGGTAATATTATGAAAATATATAAAGTTGAAAATTTTAAAAAAACTTACGGAGAAAAAACATTATTTAAAGATGTAAATTTTTCTATTGCAACTGGAGATAGAGTAGGTCTTATCGGTATAAATGGAACAGGGAAATCTTCATTGTTGAAATGTATATTTGGAATTGACAGTTATGATGGTGGAGTTATTACTCACCCAAACGATTATACTCTTGGCTATTTATCTCAAGATATAAATTTTCCTGACGAATTAACAGTTCTTGATTGTATTTTTGAGAGTGATTCAAAAATTATGCAAATTATAAAACAATATGAGAAATGTTTAATTGAACTTAACGAACAACCTGAAAATGAAGAAAAGCAAAATAATTTATTTAAAATTCAAGAGTTATTAGATAAAGAAAATGCTTGGGAAGCCAGTAGTAGTGCAAAAACTATTTTAAGTAAATTAGGAATAACTAATTATGATAAAAAAATTTCAGAACTTTCTGGAGGTCAGAAAAAACGTGTAGCACTTGCTAAAGTTTTAATTGAAACGCCTGATTTATTACTTCTAGATGAACCTACTAACCATTTAGATTTTGAAACTATTGAATGGCTCGAAAAATATTTAAAAAGTTATCCGAATAGTATTTTAGTAATTACTCACGATAGATATTTTTTAGATAATATTTCTACGAGAACTTTTGAACTTACTAACGGAAATCTTTTTGAATATGTAGGTAATTATAGTGAATTTTTAGAAAAGAAAGCAGAACGTGAAGCTAATGAAGAAAGTCGTTATTTAAAAGATAAACAATTGTATAAAAAAGAATTAGAATGGATAAGAAGAGGTGCGAAAGCTAGAACTACTAAACAGCAAGCTCGTATTGATAGGTTTGAGATTTTACAAGATAAAGTTAATAGTAAAGTTGAAAACAATAAATTAAATATTGATATTTATTCTTCGCGCATAGGAAAACAAGTGTTTGAATTTGAAAATATTTCTAAAAAATATGATGAAAAAATAATTTTAAATAATTTTAATTTTATCGTACAAAATAATTCACGTTTAGGTATTATAGGCTTGAATGGTGTAGGGAAATCAACATTTTTAAATATTATAGCAAATAAAGAAACAATAGATTCTGGAGTTTTCAAAGTAGGTCAAACTGTAAAAATAGCATATTATAGTCAGTTGACCGAAGATATGGATTTAACACTTAGAATGATAAATTATGTTCGTCAAGGAGCGGAAACTATAAAAAATTCTGACGGAAATATTATTTCTGCTGCCCAACTATTAGAACAATTTTTATTCCCACTTCATACTCATGGAACAGTATTATCTAAACTATCTGGAGGAGAAAGAAGAAGACTTTATTTATTACGTCTTTTAATGACACAACCAAATGTATTAATATTAGACGAGCCTACTAATGATTTAGATACGCAGACACTTACTATATTAGAAGATTATTTAGAAAGTTTTTCTGGAGCTGTAATTACAGTTTCTCACGACAGATATTTTTTAGAGAAAGTTGTAGATGAATTATTAGTGTTTAAAGGAAATGGTAATATTACGCACTATATAGGAAACTATAGTGAATATATTGAAAGTGGAGGTTCTTTAAAAATAGATGAAGTAAAAAAAGAAAAAAATATTTCTGAAAATAAAACTACTACAAGAGAAGCGAAACGTCGTTTAACTTATAAAGAAAATAAAGAGTGGAAAACTATAGATGCAGAAATTGAGAAATTAGAAGAAGAAATTAATAAAGTTGAAGAAGACATGATAACTTTTGCTACTGATTTTGAAAAAATAAATGAGTTAGTAAAATTACAATTAAAATTAAAAAAAGATTTAGAGTATAAAATGGAACGTTGGGAATATTTAGCAGAGATTGTAGAATAATATATTAATATTTAAAAATTAAATAATATAAAAATAGGGAGCGACTTAAAATTTATGATTTCAAATAAATTTTTGTTTAATCGCTCCCTAACAGTTTATTAAATTTTAAAAATTTTTTAAAAAGTTAATTTTGAAATTAATCGACTACTGTATATAAATAATTATTGTTTTTTATTTTTTATTAATCTTTATTTACATACTTTTCTTCTCCAAGTGTTTGCAGAAAGTAGGACGATAAACGGTACTATTTCTAAACGTCCTAGTAGCATTGATATAGATAGTATAAATTTAGAAAAGTATGGAATATTTGCGTAATTATCCATAGGTCCGTATTTATTAAAGCCAGGTCCTATATTATTTAGTGTTGAAAGTACCAATGAAAATATTTCTTCAAAATCATTTATTTGAATAGCTAAAATTATACTAATAAATGAAAATACTAACATATATAATAAAATATAACTCAATATTCTAGTTTGATTTTCAACAACTTTATTTTCAATTTTTAATGTTGAAATTTTATTTGGTGCTAAACATTTTTTTATGTAGTTGTTAGTATTTTTAACAATAAAAATTATTCTTGTAATTTTTAGTCCTCCTGATGTGCTTCCAGCACAACCACCACAGATCATTAAAAATAAAATTATAATTTGTGCAAATTTAGTCCAGTTACTAAAGTTTATATATGTAAATCCTGTTGTTGATATTATTGAACTTACTGTAAATAAAACGTCAATTATTCGTTCATTTGCAAGTTCTACTGTATAGTATATATTTGTAGCAATTAATATTGTTGCTATAGCAATAATTGATAAAAACCATTTTAATTCTTCGCTATTTATTGCTTTATAAACTTTTTTTATTAAAACTATATATATTAAATTCATATTTAGAGAAAAAATTATCATAAATATTGTAACTATTATAGTTACATAATCGTTGTTATAAAATGCTATTCCACTATTTTTAGTTGCAAATCCTCCTGTACCTGCTGTAGAAAATGCTATATTTAAACTTTCAAAAAATCCTATTTTTGAAAATAATAGTAGTATAAACATAGAAAATGTTAGTCCAACATATAAGCTGTATAAAGTTATTGCTGTTTTTTTCATAGATGATAAAACTTTTCCGAATGATGGTCCAGGAACTTCTGCTTTCATAATATGAATATTGTATGGTGAACGAGGTAATATTGCTACTGCAAAAACGATAACCCCCATTCCTCCTATAAAATGTGAAAAACTTCTCCAAAATAAAATGCTTTTTGGTATTACTTCGAGATTTGTTATTATTGACGCTCCGGTAGTAGTAAAACCACTAACTGTTTCAAAAAAAGCGTCAATAAAACTTGGTATTACTCCAGAAAAGTAAAGCGGTAATGCACCTATAAGAGAATAAATTATCCACGTTAATGCAACAATTACAAAACCTTCTTTTGTATATAAATTAGTTTCAATTTTTGTTCCTAGTAATTTTTTTATTAATATAGATAGTAAAAAACAAACTATAGATGTTATTAAAAAACTAGCATAAATTTTAAAATTTTCTTTGTAAATTAATGAACAAATAAAAGGAAATAGTAAAAATATTGCTAATAACTTTAACATTTTTGCTGTAACTGAATATATAATTTTATAGTTCATAATAATTACTCTTTTCTAAAATGTCATCAAGTTGTGTGATATTTTGATTATGATTTACGATGACTATATTATCTCCAACTTTTATTTCATCATCACCACTTGGGAAAATTAATTGATCATCTCTACTAATAAATGCTACTAAAATATTTTTGTTTATTTTTAAATTTTTTAATTTTTTGTTTGTAACATTTGATTCATTTTCTATTTTAAATTCTATTAATTCTACCTGATTATTTGCTATTTTATAAATATTTTCTATATGTGGGTCAGTGCTACACTGCATAGATTTACTATGTTTTGCAATAATGTTACCTACAATTCTCTTAGGTGTAATGTATGAATATAACCCGATATCTTCTGCTATTTGTGTTAATGAATTTCTATTTATTTTTGCTATTGATTTTGCGATATCTAATTTTTTTGCATAAAGACTAATTATTATGTTTTCTTCGTCAACACCAGTTAAAGATACACAACTATCAAAAGTTTGTATTCCTTCTTCAATTAAAATATCTCTATCACTACCATCAGCTAATATTACATCAATGTTTGGATAAGAAACGCTAATATTATTTGCTTTTTCTTCATTTATTTCTATAACTTTTACATATGTATTATTTTCGTTAAGCAATCCTACTAAATAATGTGCTAATTTTCCAGCACCGATAATTAATACAGAATTAATTTTTTTATTTATATTTTCTTTTTCTCCTAAAAGCTTATATAATTTTTTTAAATTGCAAGTATTTGCAGTTATATGAACTTTATCTCCTACTTTAAAAATATATTCTCCTTTAGGTACAATAACTTCTGAATTTCTTTCTACTAAACATACTAATGCAGGGAAATCAATAATATTTTTACTATCAATTAAAGAAATATTTTTTAAAATACTGTTTTCTTTAACTGTAACTTCTATCATTTTAACTCTATTATTCGCAAAAGTTTCTACTTTATTTGCAGATGGATATTGTAACATATAGTGAATTTGTTTTGCAGTTTCAAATTCTGGATTTAACATTAAATCAATACCTAATGAATTTTTTAAAAATTCTTTTGTTTGCGTATATTCAGGATTTCTAATTCGTGCTATCGTATATTTTGCCCCCATTTGTTTTGCTGTAATACAAGAAATAATATTTATTTCATCACTTGTAGTTACTGCAATAAACATATCACAATTTTCTGCTTCAGCTTCTTCTAAAATATTGTAGTTTGCTCCGTTACCAGCAATACCTTGAATATCATATTGTTCAATAGTTTTTTTTACTAGTTTTTCATTTAATTCTATTAGTGTAACTTCATCATTATTGTTAGAAAATTCTTCACAAAGTAAGTTTCCGACTTTTCCACCACCGACAATAATTACTTTCATTTTTTTCACCCCTAAATGGTTGTTAGAAATTTATTTATAAATAAAATTATATAATGATATAGTTATATAGTCAAACTCGTGAATTAAATAATAATTGTCCAAATAAAATGGACACATTAATAGGCTTTAATAAAAATAGTATATATGTTATAATATTTTAAGAATTGGAGGTATGTATGTTTAAAGCATTATATAGAAAATATCGTCCGCAAAATTTTAATGATGTAGTAGGGCAAAAGCACATTGTAGATGTTTTAAAAAATGCAATTGAAACAAACAAAATTGCTCATGCTTATATTTTTTATGGGCCTCGTGGGACAGGAAAAACATCTATTGCAAAAATATTTGCAAATGAAGTAAATAATAATAGTGAATATAAAAGTGATAGTGTAGACATAATAGAAATAGACGCAGCTAGTAACAATGGTGTTGATGAAATAAGAGAAATAAAAGAAGCGATAAAATTTACACCGACAGAAAGCAAATATAAAGTTTATATAGTTGATGAAGTACATATGCTAACAACGTCAGCATTTAATGCACTGTTAAAAACGTTAGAAGAACCACCAGCCCATATAATATTTATATTAGCAACTACAGAAATGCACAAAATCCCTGCAACTATTTTATCAAGATGTCAAAAATTTGAATTTAAAAATTTAACGTTACAACAATTAGTTGAAAGATTAAAACATATATCACAGCTAGAGAATATTAACATAGAACAAAATTCATTAGAAAAAATTGCAAAAATAGCAAAAGGTGGTTTGCGAGATGCAGTAGGAATATTAGATCAAGTATCAAACTATAATACAAAAAAAGTTACGCTAGAAGATGTATTAGCAGTAACTTCGGCTATAAGTGATGAAGATATTTTACAATTTTACAAATTAATATTAGAAAATAACACAACAGAAGCACTTATATTTTATAACGACTTTGTTACTAATGGAAAAGATACAAAACTATTATTGACAGACTTAGTAAATATATCTCGTGATATAATAATATATAAAAACACGAAAATAACACAATTTTGTGAATACGATATAGAAAAAATAAAAAATATTGTCGATGAAATAGATAATGATACTATATATAGAAATATAGAATTATTATCACAAACGGAAAATAACATTAGATTTTCTAC
>CAMBPW010000007.1 GCA_945869755.1 uncultured Gemella sp. | reverse complement strand
ATTATTTTTAGTATATAATGAATTTGTATAAGTTTTGTAGTTTTTACAAAGTAGGGAGATCTTATATAAAAAAATTAAGGAGTTTAGTATGAAAAATAAAATATTTTGTAGTTTATTATCTATTTTATTATTATTTAGCTTATTAGAATTTAATAATATTAAATTATCGAAAATTAGTTATGCAAATATTACTAATACTGCTGAAGCAAGTTTTTTATTTAATGCAGAAACAAATACAATTACAAAATTTATAGGTCAAGATACTGATATTATTATTCCACAAACTATAAACGGAGTAGTTGTCAAAAAAATTTCTAAATCTGCATTTTCAAAAAATAATAATATACAATCTGTTGTTTTTAATGAAGGATTAGAGGAAATTGGCGAAGGAGCATTTGCATCATGTAAAAATTTAAGAGTTGTTTCTTTTCCTGCTACTTTAAAACAAATTCAAAATATGGCATTTGTTGGTACATCAATTGAAAATTTAAATCTTAATGAAGGTTTAGAATATATTGGAGATAGAGCTTTTTTTAATAGTAAAAAAGTTTTACAAGTTAATATTCCAAATTCTTTAAAAAGCATAGGGAATTATGCATTTGGAAATACAAATATAAGTGGAGATTTTAATTTAGGAAATAATTTAGGGCATGTTGGTCATAAATTGTTTGATAAGGTACCTAATAATTTAAACGTAAATATTGTACAAAGTAATGGAGAAAAATTATATTTACATGATGAATTATTTTTACAAAGTCAAACATATTTAAAAATACCACAAAATAGAGAGGTTATGGTATTTGCTAGAGCATTTTTAAGTTCGGAAAATATTGTTCTTGATAATGGAGAAATTTCAATAAATAGCACGGATAGTAATGAAGATATTTTAAATAAAATAAATAGTGTAGTTAAATTAACTTCTGGATTTGCAATTATTGATAAGAGTGCAGATATGTCGAAAGATATATACATTGAAGAAGGTATTGATTGGGATTTAAATAATATAGATTTAACTTCTAATAAACAAACTATATTTGGTAAATTTAAAACAATATCTGATGCGAAATATGAAAATAGCGGACAAAACAAAAGTATAGTTGAGAGTGCGAAAGATAAGTTGCGTCCACAAATTACAGTTAATATAAATCAAGTTATAGAAGATTGGAATACTGAAGATTTTATATTTAGCAAAGTAAATAGCAAAAAAATTTCAACTAATGAATATTTTGGTATTACAGGTTTTTCTGAAAAAGGCTTGAAAAAATTAGAAAGAAACAAAAATTTAATTATTCCAGAAAAAGTTTTTATTGAAGAAAACGGAGCAGTTGTTGAAAAAAATATAACAGGAATAAGTGAAAATGCATTTAAAAACAAAGGAATTTTGTCTGTAACTATTAATGTTCCGAAAAATTTTAAAGAATATATTATAGATACAGGAGCGTTTTCTGATAATAATATTTCAGAAATAAATATTCCAAATGGAGTTAAAATTATTGAAGCGGCAGCTTTTAAAAACAATGATTTGAAATCGTTAGAATTACCTGAAAGTATTCAAAAGTTAGGTAATGAAAGTTTTATGAATAATAAAATTGAAAATTTAGTAATATCAGACCAAGTTAATAAGTTGCAATTAGATGCTTTTAGTTTTGCTAATAATAAACTAAAAGAAGTTAAATTACCTTATAGTATATTTAAAATTTTAGCAAATGTATTTTTTAAAAATAATGGTAATGAAAATAATAAAGTAGTTTTATATACTAGAAATCCGAAACATTTTCATACTTTAACATATATTCAACCTAATAGTGAATATCATAAAATAGTATTAACTTCGGAAAAAATTAATAGAGAAGAATTGCAAAATAAAATAGAAATTATAAATAAACTAATTAAAGAAGAGTATAATCAAGAAGACTGGGCTGACTTATATAGAACTTTTGAAAGTGCTAAAATTATACATTATAATGATAATTCTGATCAACAAGAAATAAATCATATTGTAGAAGAGTTAAATGACAAAATTAATAAATTATTTTCAAATTCTATAAATAAAAAAGAATTGTTAGAAAATATAGTAAGACTTGAAAAATTAAGTGATATTTTATATACAGAAGAAAGTTTAAATAAACTATTTTTAGAAATACAAAATATAAAAGAAATGTTAAAAAATAATTCTATTACACAAGAAGAAGTTAATAATAAATTAAGAATTATACTCAAACTTGAAAGTGAACTTGTAATAAGAGAAGAAGCTAAATATAATATAGATGATTTTGTAATTGAAGAAGATAGAATTGTTGGATTTTCAGATTTAGGCAAATTAAAATTTGAATATAATAAAGATTTAGTTTTACCTGATAAGAGTAAAGATAATATTTTAATAAAAGAAATTTCTGATAATGCTTTTGAATATAAAGAAAAAGATTATATTTTAACGTCTGATACTGGGTACTCTCCAAATGGATTAGAAAGTGTAGTTATTCCAAATACAATTGAAAAAATTGGTAAATCTGCATTTAGATATAATAAAATTTCGGATATAATATTACCTGAAAATTTAAAATATATAGGAGATTTAGCATTTAATGGAAATATTTTAAAAACAATAAAGATTCCAGATAATGTAATAGAAATAGGTAATGGATCATTTTCGTTGAATAAAATTGTTAAAGCAAAATTATCAGCTAGTATGAAAGAAGTTCCAAATGGAATTTTTTCAAGGAATTTAGAGCTAACAGAAATAGAACTTCCAGAAGGTATAGAAATTATTGGACAATCTGCTTTTGTAGGAGTACCATTGACAAGTTTAAATATTCCTAGTACAGTTAAAAGAATTGAGAGAAAAGCATTTTCTTCTCATAGAATAGAAAAATTAGAAATACCATCTAATGTTGAATATATAGGTGAAGGAGCTTTTGAATCAAATAAAAAATTTAGATATTTGAAAAATGTAATTTTAAACGAAGGGTTAAAAGAAATAGGGGCAAATGCTTTTAAGAGTTGTTTAATAGAAGAAATATACATACCTTATAGCTTGGAAAAATTAGATTCTAAAGCATTTAATGATAATTATAATGAAAATAAAGAAATTATAAAAACAAAAGTTTATACAAATAATCCAAATCATATAGAAATGTTTTCTTCTGGAATTAGTTATGAATTGATTTATATTCCTATTGAAATTGATAAGTTAGAAGAAAAAATAAAATTAGCAAATATTTTTTCAGAGGCAAATGTTTATAATAATTCTTCATATAATTTGAAAAAACAGTTTAATGATATTTTATTTTTAGCAAAAGAAATACTGAAAAATCCAAAATCACAAAAAGAAGTTGATAAAGTAATATATGATTTAGAAAGTTTAATTGAGAAAATAGAGAGTTTAAAATTACAAAATAATGAATTGAAAATTAATAATAATTTTGAAAATAAAAATTATAATGAAGATACAGGAAATGTAAATAAAAGTGAGCGAAAAAACATTTTAACTACGACGGGAATATATGATGAAAATGCAGTAATATTAACTATTTTATACATATTTATACTAGTATTGTTTATAGAAAAATATAAGATTTAATTTTATAAGGAGATATTTTAATATCTCCTTTATTTTTTATTTTATATTTCAATTTTAAATTAAAATATATTGGAAAATTATTTTTTTGTAAAAATATTTTATACGGATAACTTAATTATACTTAAAAATCAATATTAAAACAGCATAAAAAAAAATAAAATTAAAATTAAAATTAATAAGTGAAAATATTTTTATAAATTTTAAGTTTTGTAATTGTAATGTAACTTGAAAAAAAAATATAAAAAATGTAAAATAATCAATACATAATAAAAGTTTATTGAAAGGAGGGTATGTCTTGGTTAGAGAATATTATCAAATGGGTTGGACATTAGGCGAACAATATGAAGAAGATTATTATTTTTCAAAAGATGATAATAAATATTTTATAAAAAAGAATACTACTCCTATAATTGCAACTTTATCTGCTGAAGGAATAGTCCCAAAATTAAAGTGGACGAAAAGATTAAGTAATGGAGATGTAATTATTGCTCAAGATTTTGAAAATGGTAGAACATTACTTTCTTCAGAAATGGTAGATGAAAGAATACCAAAAATTTTAAGTAAAGTTCATAATTCTGCAAAGATAAAAAAAATGATGAAAAATCACGGGTATAGTGAAGAAACAGCAGAAAATTCGTTTAGAAATTTAGAATTAATTTTACCACAAGAGCTAAAAAACAATAAAGATATACATTTTACATTTGAATATTTAAAAAATAATATACCAGAGGAACCAAAAACATATTCTCCTTGTCATGCTGATTTGCACAAAGATAATTGGCTTCTATCAGATAAAGGGAAGTTGTTTTTAGTAGATTGGGAACAAGCTGTTTTAGGAGATGCAGCTATAGATATTTCTTTTATACTTTATAAGTATATACCGAGAGAAAATTGGAGTTCTTGGTTGGAAGAATATGGAATAGAATTAACTCTGAAATATCAGCAAAAATTAAAATGGTATATGTTATTTCAAAGTTTAATAATGGTAGTATGGTATCATGAAAAACGTCAATTTTCTTATATGAACGAATGGCTTATATTTATAAACAAAGTATTTATGGAATAGTAATTAATAAAAATAATAATTAGTTAATTTTATGAATAATCTTAGGAAACTTTTTTAGTTTCCTAAGATTATTTTTTATATTTATATAATAATTGTTCTATCTTTAGAAACTTAGAAATTATAGTTAAATTTCACTATATATTGTTGAGTTTTATGTGCTTATATGTTAAAATATGATTATAAAATTACAATATAAGGAGTTTATAATGGGTTTATTTTCAAAAATATTTAAAAAAGAAGAACAAGTATCTTCTGTTGTTTTAAAATCATTTGCAAAAGGGAAAGTTGTAGATTTATCAGAAGTCCCAGATCCAGTATTTGCACAAAAAATGATGGGAGATGGTTTCGCAATTATTCCATCAGAAGGAAAAGTAGTTTCACCAGTATCAGGAGAAATTATTCAAGTTTTCCCAACAAAACACGCTATTGGAATTAAAACTACTGAAGGATTAGAAATACTTATTCATATCGGTTTAGAAACAGTTAATATGCAAGGAGAAGGTTTTGAAGCATTAGTTTCAGCAGGAAATGTAGTTTCAGCAGGAGATGTTTTAGTGAATTTTGATTTAGATTTAGTAACAGAAAAAGCAAAATCAACTATTACACCATGTATTGTTACTAATATGGATGTTGTAGAATCAGTAGAAATTACAAAACTAAATAGTGAAGTTGATTTCAAAGAAGAAGTATTAAATGTAAAACTTAAATAGCATTTGCTATTTAAGTTTTTAATTAAGGAATTATAAAATGAATGATAAAAAATTTTGGAAGATAGTTTATTTATATGTAACAAAATACAATTATGAAGTTATACAGTACAGACCTGAAAAACAAGATATTTGGCTTATAAATAATCATAATGAATTACTACGTTTTGTCTATAGTGATGAAGCTAAAGCTACAGATGTTGATGCTAGTGTTTATAACATAATTAAAAATGAAAAGACGTTAAAAACTCTATTTAAATTAAGTAGTTTGAAAGTTAAAGTAATATATATATCTCCAGAAATAGATAGTAATATTCCAGAATATAAAAAATATAAAATATCTGAAGAACTGTTAATAGAACGAGTTATATTTTCTGAAAAAAATAGAGATAAATTCATAAAAAGAGAAGACGATAAGTTTATAGACTTGTCAATTGATAATGATAGATATAAGCAAAGAGTTATTGAAAGTTATAAAAATAAATATAAAACTAACTATTTAGTAAATTTTTATTTTAATTTTGTCGGTATAGCATTTATAATACTTTTTTCTATAAATTTTTTGATTTTATATTATACAAATAGTGAAAAGAGTTTATATAGTTATTTAGAATATAATTATCAAGAAATAATATCGGGAAATTTTTATAGATTATTTTCTAGTTTATTTGTATTTAACAGTATTTCTCAGCTACTATTAGTTATATTTTTTGTGTTTTTATGTTCAATACTATTAGGTGAAGATATTAAATTATTATCTTCTATTTTAATATTATTATCTGTAACATTCATAACAAATTTATTTTTAGTTTTTGGCTACATAGAGTCATTAAGTTCTTCCAATATTGCATTTTTTGGTTTGCTAGGCTCTGTTTTTGTGTTAGAATTTAATAGAAGAACTAATAATTTAAAATTTATGTATGCAATTGCACTGCCTATTTTATATTTATTAATATCTACATTAATTACAGAAATTAATTTAGCAGTGTATATATTTGCTTTTGTATTAGGAATTTTTATTCAAATAGCTATGTTACGAAAAATTAATATCTTTATATCTTATGGAATTGTATTAATTATAATTCTTGTTGGAGGAGTAATAAATGTATTTGATTTAGGGTTTAAAGAATCTATTAATAATTATAATTTAAAATTTGTAGAGTCAAGACTTACAGAAGTAACAAGTTCTAGTAGCACAGAAAAATTAGAAAGAGAGTTAACAACAAATAATAAATCTATTTTAACATATTATGAATTAGGAAATATGAGAATTATAACTTCTTCGTTGGCAGATGCGAAAAAAATATTTTTAGAAGGTATAGCATTTGATAATACATTTGCACCAATCTATTATAAATTAGCACTTATTGAAAGAGCTGATGGAGATTATAATAAAAGTTTAGAATATATAAATAGAGCTATTTATTTAGATAGTAATAATAGTCAATATAATGATCTAAAAGAAGAAATAGAACAAAAGGGGTAGTAAAATGAAAGATTTTTATGATTTGCAACAACTTCTAAAATCTTTTGATATTATTATATATATGAAAAATAGATATCAATTACTTCAACTTGTTGAATTTGAAGTTAGAGAGTTGCATAGAGTTAAATTGATAGAACAAGAACAATTTTTACGTGCAATAGCAATAATAAAAAAAGAACGCAGGCTTATGGCTTAGTTAAGGAGGAAAATATGCAAAATGACATTTTAGTAATGAAAGTAAAAAATAAAATAACTAAAGATATAAAAAAAATAGAAGATTTAATTGAAGCACAATTAGCTGTTCAAAAATATAGAGAATGTCCCTTATATCAAGATGTAATTGATACTCAATTGTTTGGTATTTCCAAAGAATTAGAATTGGCAGTAGAAGTTGGGTTTGTTGACAAAGAATATAGTAAAGAAGTACTAGAAAATTTAGAAAATAAACTTAATAGTATATATCTTGATTTGGAGAAAAGAAAATTAAATTAATTTATGAAAATAAATCAATTATTAAAAAGAGTAGCTAGAGAAAAACGCTATAAAAGACTAGACTTATTAGTAACTGCTTCTTTAATTATTTTATTAATTTTTAGTTGTATAATGGTATACAGTGCGAGTATGATAGGTAATAAATACGGATTGTTTACGAATTATAAACCGGTGCCTGCTAATTATTTTTTAATAAGACAAGGAATGTGGGCTATTTTATCTTTAACTTCTTATTTTATCTTTTCGATGATAATACCTTATGAGTTTTTTAAAAATAAAAAACTTTATACATCAGGATTTATATTTATAGTTATTTTGCTTATTATTCCACAATTTCAACCAGCGATAAATGGTGCGAAATCTTGGATACAATTAGGGGGATTTAGTTTTCAGTCATCAACAGTTGCACAAATTTTTGTAATTGCATATATGGCTTTAATACTTAATATTAGAAAAGAAAGTTTAATGCGTCCTACATCTTTACAAAGATTAACGGGTATTTTTGTTGCACCATTAATTATTTTGTTCTTTATATTTATTCAAAATGATACGGGAACTATGTTAATAACAGCAACTACGTTAATATTAATGGTACTTTGTGCAAATATTAGTTTTAGAAATATATTAACTCTATTGAAATTAGGAGTTATTAGTTTAGGAACAGTATTACTTTTCATATTAGCTAAAAATGCTATTTTTGCTAGTGAAGGATCTTATAGAATAAATAGGTTTAAAATATTTTTAGATCCATTTAATGGTTTAGGAGATTCAAATAACCAAATTGTAAACTCTCTTATAGCGTTTGGTAATGGTGGTTTGTTTGGACGTGGTTTAGGAAATTCAGTTCAAAAATTGGGATATTTATCAGAAGCGCATACTGACTTTATTTTAGCTATAACAGCAGAAGAGTTAGGATATGTTGGAGTTTTATCGCTAGTATTATTATTACTTATAATTATTTTTAGGGTAGTTCATACGGGACTTAGAGCAGAAAATACTTTTGAATCATTATTTGCATTAGGATTTGCAGGATTGTTATTTATTCAAACTATTGTTAATATAGGTGGTATTTCTGCATCACTGCCAATGACAGGAGTGCCTATTCCATTTTTCAGTTCAGGTGGAAGTTCTATGTTAGTTCTTAGTACAACACTAGGTATAGTTATGAATTTGTTATCACACATTAAGTATAAAAGGGGTAGCAGTTAATGCTACCTTTTTATAATGAAATTTTTAAGGAGAAAAAATGAAATTAGAACAATTTGATTTTTATTTACCAGAAAATTTAATTGCACAAGTTCCATTAGAAAAACGTGATGCAAGTAAATTATTAGTTATAAATAAACAAGAAGAAAGTTATGAGCACAAATATTTTTCTGACATAATTGATTATTTTAGAAAAGGTGATACTTTAGTATTAAACAATACTAGAGTTATGCCAGCAAGACTTTTAGGAGAAAAGATTGATACTAAAGCCGTAATTGAATTATTACTTTTGAAAAATATAGAAAATAATATATGGGAATGTTTAGTAAAACCTGCGAAAAGAGTAAAAGTTGGAACAATTATAAATTTTGGTGATATTATGCAAGCCAAATGTACTCAAATTTTTCCAGATGGATTTAGACATTTTGAATTTATTTACGATGGAATTTTTCAAGAAAGATTAGATGAATTAGGTACTATGCCACTTCCTCCATACATAAAAGAAAAATTAGATGATAAAGAACGCTATCAAACAGTTTTTTCTAAAGAAATAGGTAGTTCAGCAGCACCGACTGCTGGTTTGCATTTTACTAAAGAATTGTTAGAAAAAATTAAAAATAAAGGTGTAAATATAGTGTATTTAACTTTACACGTTGGATTAGGAACTTTTCGACCTGTAGTAGTAGAAGATATAAAAAATCATAATATGCATTCAGAATATTATGAAATTACAGAAGAAACTGCCAATATTATAAATGATACGAAAAAAAATGGTAGTCGTGTTATTTCTGTTGGAACAACTTCAACTAGAACTTTAGAAACTGTAGCTCGTGATAATAATGGGAAAATAGTTGCAAGTTCAGGTTGGACTAATATTTTTATTTACCCTGGATTTGAGTTTAAGTGTGTAGATTGTTTAATTACTAATTTTCACTTACCGAAATCATCGTTAATAATGTTAGTTAGTGCTTTTTATAATAGAGAAAGTATGTTAAAATTTTATAATATTGCAATAGAAAATAAATATCGTTTCTTTAGTTTTGGAGATGCGATGTTCATTTATTAAAAATAAGGAGAAAAAAATGAGAGATGTAAGAGAAAATGCTGTTTGGTATGAGCATATAAAAACTTGTAAACAATCAGGGGCGAGATTAGGAATTGTTCATACGCCTCACGGAAGTTTTGAAACACCTGTATTTATGCCTGTAGGAACGCAAGCTACAGTAAAAACAATGTCGCCAGAAGAAGTTAAGTCAATGGGAGCTAATATAATTTTATCAAATACATATCATTTGTGGTTACGACCTGGTGAAAAAATAATTGAAAAAGCAGGCGGATTGCACAAATTTATGAACTATGATGGTAGTATTTTGACTGATTCAGGAGGTTTCCAAGTATTTTCTTTAAGTGATTTCAGAAAAATTGAAGAAGAAGGAGTCCATTTTAAAAATCATTTATCTGGAGAAAAATTATTTTTATCTCCTGAAAAAGCGGTACAAATTCAAACTTCATTAGGAAGTGATATAATGATGGCATTCGATGAATGTCCAGATTTTAATCATGATTATAAATATATTAGACAATCTGTTGAAAGAACTTCACGTTGGGCTGAAAGATGTTTAATAGAACATAAAAATACAAAAAATCAAGCGTTATTTGGTATTGTTCAAGGGGCAGGATTTAAAGATTTAAGAGAATTAAGTGCAAAAGATTTAGTTAGTATGGATTTTCCTGGTTATGCAATAGGAGGTTTATCTGTAGGAGAACCAAAAGAAATAATGTATCGTGTTTTAGAAGAAACAACACCATTACTACCTACAAATAAACCACGATATTTGATGGGAGTGGGTTCGCCAGATGCTCTTTTTGAAGGAGTGTTAAGGGGAATAGATATGTTTGATTGTGTTCTTCCAACTAGAATTGCAAGAAATGGAACTTGTATGACATCATCAGGACGAGTAGTTATAAAAAATGCTAAGTATGCAGAAGATTTTACACCTTTAGATAGAGAATGTGATTGCTATTGTTGTCAAAATTATACTAAAGCATATTTAAGACACTTATTTAAAGCTGATGAAATATTTGGTGCTAGACTTGCAACAATTCATAATATTCATTTTCTATTAAATATGATGAAAAATATTCGTAAAGCTATTATGGAAGACAGATTATTAGATTTTAAAGAAGAATTTTTTGAAAAGTATGGATTGAATAAAGAAAATCCTAAAAATTTCTAGCAAAATAGTTTATTTTTTGACTTTAATATAGTAGAATAAAATAATATTAAAATAGGAGGTAATAGTAATGCAAAATATGTATAGTATTATAATGTTTGTTGTTCTTTTTGCGTTTATGTATTTCTTTATGATACGTCCACAAAATAAACGAAATAAAGAATTAAGACTTTTACAAGATTCTTTAAAACCAGGAGATAGTGTTGTTACTTTCTCTGGCATTTATGGAGAAATAGTTGAAGTTGGAACTGCAACATTAGTATTGAGAATTGCACCAAAAACAGAAATTAAAATTGATAGACAAGCTGTTCGTGGTTTAGTAGCGTAGTTGAAAATATAGAAAATCCATATAGTAAATAAATTTACTATATGGATTTTTTTATATTTAATTTTTCAGTTCAAATTTTAAAATTACAGGATTATGATCACTATTTTGAAAATCTAGATCAATAGTTTTTACTTCAGATACGTTTATGTTGTTACTTACTATATAACCGTCAATCACGAATGTATATGTTCCTTCTGAATTTTTTATGTAAGGTTTATTATTTAATCTCGCAGTAGGAGATGTAGTATCATAATAAACTTTAAAATTATTTCCTAGTAAAGATTTTTCAAATAGAGTAGGTTGCCAAAGATGTTCTGGAACGCTAGTTGAATTTTCTCCAAGCTCTTGATTGAAGTCTGCACCTAGAATAATATAATTACCTTTGTTGTATTCGTTATTTATAAAGTCAACTATAAATTTTGTTTGTGCAATTTTACCTTCATTGTTACTGTCATAAGCATCTAAATGTGCGTTTATTAATACTAATTTTTTGTCTGAATTTTTTATATTAGCATAATTAACAGAAATAGCTCTTTTTAAATTTGCTATTCTAACAGGATATTTAAAAGGTATTGGTAATTGATGACGAGTAGCATCTGTAATTTCATATTTTGAAGAAGTATAAATACCGCTAGCCATTTTTCCTAAAGGATTACTATTTAGTGGATAGGGTACGTATTCTACTTTATAGTTATAAGCGAACGTAGAGTTTTGTTGTAATTCATAATTAAATTTTTCAACTTGGTTTATGTTGTAAGATCTTTTTGAATTTTCATCTACTTCTTGCAAAAAATTTATATCAGCATTTTGATTTTTTATGAATTTTATAATATTAGTTAAATTATTTTCAACATGCTCTCTATCTATAGGTAAAGACATAGTTCCTCCGTCCATAAAAAAGTCTATATCTTTATCCATACCTGCAAATCCTATATTCCAATTTAATGCTTTATACTCTTTTTCAATTTCAAATTGAGTGTTTATTTCCGTTTTATTTAATTGTAAATTTTCAATTTCTTTTGGTTTGTATTCTGTTATTGTTAAATAACCGATGAAACTACAAGATAAAATTAAAATTAATGTTATTGTATATAATATATATTTTAAAAATTTTTTCAAAACTACCTCCTATAAAAATAAAAGAGAAGCATATTATGAAGTAAATGCAACTCTTAATAATATTAAAAAGTTTCTCCGAAACTTAACACGTTTCTCCACCTCAAGATGAACCACTTCCAGCGGTACAACCATAACAGTGAATTCCTGTTACGATTTTTCTTGCTCCTAATTTATTTTTAGCTAATTGCTCGATAGTATTTATTTCTCCTCGAACTTTTAAATTTTCAATCATATTAAAATCACAATCGTAAAGAGTACCATCAGGTCCAACAGAGATCATAGATCTACACATTGCGTTTTGCACAGTTTCTTCATTATATGCTTTATAAAGTTTAGTAATATAACAGTCATATAAATTTTCACGATGAAGAAATTCTGCAAATCTTCCTATAGGGTTATTTGTTATGACGAATAAATTATTAAAAACAACTCCAAAATTATCAAATAGCTTCTTTTTATATGTTTTTTCTAACATTTCTTGTTTCGGTGGCAAGTATGCTCCATTTGGATTATATACTAGATTTAGAATTAAATCTTTTTCTTTTCCATATCCCAGTTCATTTAATTTTTGTAATACTTGAATTGATTTTGGGAATATTCCTTTTCCTCGCTGTTTCGCAACTACTTTTTCGTTGTAGTACGGAAGTGAAGCAACTACTTGAACTTTTAATTCTTTATATAGTTCAGGTATATCTCTGTATTCACGAACTAAAAGAATTACTAAATTTGTTCTAACTATAATAGTTTTTGCGTATTTACTGATTTCTTTTAAAAACCATCGGAAGTTAGGATTCATTTCTGGCGCACCACCAGTTATATCTATTATTGAATAATTTCCTAGTTTAAATGCCTCAATAATATGTTCAAATGTTTCTTTTTTCATATTATTTGTTCTAGTAGGTCCACCGTCAACATGACAATGACTGCAAACTATATTGCATAAACTTCCAACATTTATTTGCATAGTTGCAGGACTTTCTTCTGATAACAAATATTTTTTATTTTCAACTTTTTCGTAGAACGAAGGAATTCCTTCAACATTTTTTTTTGTCAAAATTTATCTCCTAATGTGTAAGTTTATCAGATAATTCTTTGCTTTGAAGCCCCATAACAAGTGTCATACCAGCTTTCATAGCAGCTGCAACGTGCATTGCTTCAGCTATTTGATCTTGGTCGCACCCTTCTTCTAGTAATGTATTAGTATATGCTTCGATACAATAAGGACAAGCTTCAGCTACAGCAACTCCAAATGCTATTAATGCTTTTTCTCTTGAAGTAAGTTCTCCGTCAGCCATAGTATTTCCATAATAATCTAAAAATTTTTTCCAAAGTTCAGGTGCATCTTCTCCTAATTTTCCTTCACCAAATTGTTGAAGATGAATTCTTTTGTAATAGTTTGTCACACTTAATTCTCCTTTTTATTTATTTTATATAATTTTATCATTAATTTTAGCAACATACAACAGTTATAAATTACTATTTTAATGTTCAAAAAATAGAAAATTTTATTACAAAAGTGGAAATTAGAAAAAAATATAAAAAATTTTAAAAAAATAGTGGAAAAAAGTGGGAAAATGTGGTAAATTATATCTATAAGGTGGTGAGAAAGGTGTTTTTTGGTCAATATAATAATAAAATGGACTCAAAAGGGCGTATAAGTATGCCTATAAAATTTAGAGAAGAACTAGGTGAAAAATTTATTATAACAAGGGGACTTGACTCTTGTTTATTTGGTTATTCATTACAAGAGTGGCAAAAAATTGAAAGTAAAATAAAATCTCTACCATTTACTAATAAAAATGCTCGTGCATTTCAACGATTTTTCTTTTCAGGAGCTACAGAAGTTGAAATTGACAAACAAGGGCGAATAAATATACCAAATGCACTAATAGACCACGCTTCATTAAGTAAAGAGTGTGTAGTTAATGGAGTATCAAATAGAATTGAAATTTGGGACAAAGAGAAGTGGCAAGTTCAATTAATTGAAAGTGAAACTTCATTTGAAGAAATTGCAGAAGAATTAGGTAATTTTAATTTTTAATAATTGTTTGAAAGGAAAAGTATGTTTAAGCATTATAGTGTACTTTTAAAAGAAGCAGTAGACGGATTGAATATTAAAGAAGATGGAATTTATGTAGATTGCACTTTAGGTGGTGCGGGCCATAGTTTAGAAATTTTAAAAAAATTAACTACAGGCAAGTTGTACGCTTTTGATCAAGATATAATTGCAATAGAAAATGCAAAGATAAAATTAAAAGAATATGAAGACAAAGTTATTTTTATAAAATCAAATTTTGAAAATTTAAAAGAAGAATTAAATAACTTAGGAATAACAAAAGTAGATGGAATATTGTATGATTTAGGAGTTTCATCGCCACAATTAGATACTCCGGAAAGAGGATTTAGTTATAACTATGATACTCGTCTTGATATGCGAATGGATACAGATTCAGCTTTTAGTGCGTATGATGTAGTAAATAATTATGACTACCATAATTTAGTGAAAATATTTTATAGATATGGTGAAGAAAAATTTTCTAAACAAATAGCTAGAAATATTGAAAAATATAGAGAAAATAAACCAATAGAAACTACTTTTGAGTTAGTAGAAATAATTAAAAACTCTATACCAGCTGCTGCTAGAAGAACAGGAGGTCATCCTGCAAAAAGAACTTTTCAATCAATAAGAATTGAAGTTAATAATGAATTAGGTGTGTTTGAAAACTCGCTAGAACAGGCTATAAACTTATTAAATGAAGGCGGAAGAATATCTGTAATTACATTCCATTCACTAGAAGATAGACTGTGTAAACAAATATTTAATTCATATGCAAAAGAAAAAGATATACCTAAAAATTTACCTATAATGCCTACTGACTACAAATCAAAATTAAAATTAATTACTAGAAAACCTATATTACCTAGTGAAATTGAATTAGAAGAAAATAATAGATCAAGAAGTGCAAAATTAAGAATAGCAGAAGCACAAATATAGCTGACTATTCTAATTTTTAGAAAGGAATAAATATGGCGACATTAAAAGTATATAGTAGAGAATATGGAGTCAAAAAAATTGAAGAAAAAGTTTCATTAACAAAATTGGAAATGATAATATACACTATATTTCCACTAGCAATTGTATTTGCTATGTACACGATGTTAGGTTATAATAGTGAGATATACTCTTTGAAAAATAAAGTTACTGTTAATAGTTTTGAAATTAAAAAAATGCAAAATGATAATGAAGAGCAACGTGTAATTATGAATGATTTATCATCTTATGAAAGAATAAAAGCAATAGCAGGAACTTTAGGTATGGAGTCTCATAAAGATAACGTAAAGGTAGTGAGATAAAGTGAGAAAATTAATAAAAATTTTAACATTAAGATTTTTAGAAGATCCAAAAAGTATTAGAAAAAAAGATTATATATCAAGGAAAAGAACAAAAATGATATTTACAATTCTTTTTCTTGTTTTCTTTATATGGATATTAATTTTTAATATTGGACAAATGACAGTATTAGGTACTATTAGAGGAGAAAATCTTAGTGAAATTGCTGATAAAAAATATACCGTTGATAGTATACTAGAACCTAATAGGGGAAAAATTTATGATAGAAATGGTAATATTTTAGCAGATAATATAGAATCATATAAATTAATTGCTGTAGTATCTGAAAAAGCATCAGAAGGCTTATCAGATACGGATACAAAAAAACATGTTGTAGACAAAGAAAAAACAGCAACAGAATTATCTAAATATATAAATTTAGAAAGAGAAAATATACTATCTATATTAGAAAGAAAAAATGCATACCAAGTAGAGTTTGGTAGTTACGGCAAAGACATAAGTGTTGAAGTAAAACGAAAAATAGAAGCATTAAATCTTCCAGGAATAATTTTTGAGAGTACTACTAAACGTTATTATCCTAACGGAACTTTATTAGGTAATTTTTTAGGGTTCGCACAAAGTTCTGGAGATGACAGTGATTTAATAATAGGACGACTTGGAATAGAAAAAGTTTTTGATTATTATTTACGTGGGAAAAATGGAAGAATAATATATGCAAGAGATGCCTGGGGGCAAATAGTATCAAGTACTCCAAAAACAGAAATTCAACCTGTAGATGGTTCAGATATTTATTTGACTATTGATAAAAATATTCAAAGTTTTATAGATAACAGTTTGTCTGATATACATGACAAATATGAGCCAGAAAGTGCCTTTGCTGTTGCAATTAGTGCAAAAACTGGTGAAATATTAGGGATCGGACAAACTCCATCTTTTAATCCAAATACAAAAGAAAATATAGATTATGCATGGACTAATGCAATATATAACTCTGCAGTAGAACCAGGTTCTACAATGAAGACATTTTCTTTAGCTGTTATGATAGAAAATGGACTATATAATCCTAATGCTACTTATATGTCTGGATCTTATAGTATTCAAGACGCAACTATTTATGATTATAATAAAGTAGGATGGGGTGTTATTACTTATAGGCATGGATTCCAAGAATCTTCAAATACTCTTATGCTTACTATGTTAGAAAATCTTGGTGTAGATAAATTAAAATTAGGATTAGAAAGATTTGGTTTCGGTAAAACTACAGGTTCATTGTTTGAAAATGAATCTTCAGGACAACTAGCATTTAATAATAGAGTATCTGTTTCAACAACAGTTTTTGGGCAAGGTAGTACAGTTACTCCTATACAAATGTTACAAGCAGAAACTGCTATAATTAATAATGGTAATATGATAAAACCATATTTTCTAAAAAAAATACATGATAGTACTACAGGACAAGAAGTTAATGTTGGAAAGACAGAAATAGTAGGTAATCCAATTACTAAAGAAACAGCTGATAAAGTTAAAGAAGAGTTATACGGAGTTGTAAATGGACAATGGGCAAGTAGTGGAACTATGTATAAACTAGAGGGATATAGTGTGTCTGGTAAAACTGGGACTGCAGAAGTAGTAGATCCTGAAAATGGAACATATTATGATAGTCCGTATAAAGTTATGCATTCATTTCTAGGATATGCTCCTAGCGATAATCCTGAAGTTATAGTTTATACAGCTATAAAAATGCCTAAAAAAAATGAAATACAGAATTATTGGAATTCTGTAAAAGAATTATTTAATCCTATAATGACAAATACATTGGATTATTTAAATGTTCAAAAAGAAAAAGAAGATATTGAAAATCAAACATATTTGTTACATAATTATGTATCAAATAATTTGAATAATTCTATTAATAGTTTATCTCAAAATACAGAAAATATTATTGTAATCGGAAAAGGTGATGTAGTTTTAAATCAATATCCGTTACAAGGAAGTTCTCTAAAAAAATCAGATAAAGTATTTTTTGTTGCCTCTACAGATCAAATTACTCTTCCTAATTTTACGGGTTGGTCTAAAGTTGATGTTTTAAAATATGCAGAATTATCTGGTTTGAAAGTTACATTAGAAGGCAATGGATATGTAACTGAACAATCTGTTTACAGTGGAACTATAGTTAAGGGTGGAGATGAAATAAAATTAAAATTAACTTAAGGAGATAGTAATGAATATAAGTATAGCTTTATTGTTATTGTTATTAACATTTTCAATAACGATAATGATATTACCTAGACTAATAAAATACTTACACAAATTAAAATTTGGACAAGCTATTAGAGAAGAGGGTCCTGAAAGTCATGCGATAAAAAAAGGAACTCCTACTATGGGAGGAATTTCGTTTTTATTAGCTATTATAATTGCGTTAATAGTTGCTATATTAGTTGACTTTAATAATTTAAAATACTACTTATTGTTTATTTATACGACATTATCATTTGCGATTATTGGTTATATTGACGATATGTTAATAGTAGTTAAGAAAAAAAATGACGGGCTTTCTCCTAAAAAAAAATTAATGTTACAAATTTTATTTTCTACAATTTTTTATATATTATTAATATTTATTTATGATAATATTAATTATATATACATACCATTTATTGATTATAATTTAAATTTATCAATATTATATTTAATTTTTGTAGTTTTTTGGCAAACAGGTTTTTCTAATGCTGTTAATTTAACAGATGGATTAGATGGATTAGCGAGTAGTGTTACTATAATAACTACTTCTACTTTTGCTCTGCTTGCATACAAAGAAAACAATATGCCTGTATTTGCTTTTTGTTTAGCGATAGTAGGGGCATTATTAGGATTTTTACTATTTAACAAAAAACCTGCAAAAATTTTTATGGGTGATACTGGTTCTCTAGCATTAGGAGGTATTCTTGCAGGAATATCAATAATATTGCATAAAGAAATTGCATTTTTATTTATAGGATTGATTTATATTTTAGAAACTTTATCAGTAATCATTCAAGTTATTTATTTTAAAAAGACAGGTAAGCGAATATTTAAAATGTCGCCACTGCATCATCATTTTGAACTTAGTGGATATGGAGAAGTAAAAACAGTTTATTTATTTGTTTTTATAACAATTATTTCTTCAATTATTGGATATATAATAGGAGTTTCTTAATATGAAAAAAAATTTTTTAGATGAGTTAAGAAATAAATGTGTTCTAGTATTAGGTTTTGCAAGAAGTGGCTATAAAACTGCTCAAGTTTTGAATGAGTTAGGAGTAAGTGTAATTTTAACTGCTAGTGATGACTTGACAAATGATGATAAGGCTAATGAATTAAAAAAATCTGGTGTGAAAATTGTTTCTGGTAGCCATCCTATTGAACTGCTTGATAAAGTAGATTTAATAGTTAAAAATCCTGGAATTAAATACAGTATAAATTTTTTGCAAGAAGCAATAAAACGTAACATAGAGATTATTACTGAAGTTGAGCTTTCTTACCTACTATTTAACAGTAATATAGTTGCTATTACAGGAACAAATGGGAAAACTACAACAACTACTTTGATATACGAAATTTTAAAATTAGAAAATAGTGATATTAAATTAGCTGGCAATATAGGTTATCCAACTATTGAAGTTGCTTATGAAAATGAAAATAATTCAACAATAGTTATGGAATTATCATCTTTCCAACTAAATGGAACAAATAAATTTAAACCACATATAGCAATTATTACTAATCTTGACGAAAGTCATTTAGATTATCATGGAACGATAGAAGAATATCATTTTATGAAAAAGAAAATATTTGCTAATCAAGATGAAAATGATTATTTAATTTTAAATATAGATCATAAAGAATATTACTCAAATGATAAAATAAAATCAAAAATAATTTATTACAGCACGGAACATAATGAAAATGCAGACGTTTATGTTAAAAATAATTTTGTAATTTATAAAAATGAAAAAATTTTTGATATTACTAAAGTTAAATTACCGGGAGAACATAATTTAGAAAATAGTATAAATGCTTCTATAGTTGGATTATTAAATAATGTAGATATAAATAATATTAGAAAAGTTTTATACAATTTTTCAGGTGTTAAACATAGATTACAATTCGTAGGAGAAATAAAAGGTGTAAAATATTATAATGATTCAAAATCTACAAATGCAGTATCAACTGTAAAAGCATTAGGCGGATTTGATAAAAATGTAATATTGATATGTGGCGGAAAAGAACGTGGAGTAGATTTTTCTGGAATATTTGAAGAAAAAGAAAAATTAAAATACATTATTTGTATAGGAGAAACAAAAGAAAAATTATACTCACTAGCAAAAAGTAAAAATTTGAATGTAATAAAAGCTAATAAAGTTGCTGATGCTACTGAGTTAGCTAATGAAGTTTCAGAGTTCGGAGATATAATATTACTTTCTCCTGCTTGCGCATCGTGGGATCAGTATAAAAATTTTGAAGAACGAGGAGAAGAATTTTTAAATATTTATGAAAAAATAAAAAATAGAAGAGTGGATTAGTTATGAATAAAAAAAATAGAAATTTGCTAGAAAAATTAAATAAAAATGCTACTACTCATAAAAGTGCTATTGATAGATTTAAAAGAAAAAGAAAAAAAGAAATTGTAATTATTTCTTCTATATTAGCACTATTATTACTTGCTTTTTGGTTTATTAACAGTTCACATGTTAAATTGAAATATATAAATGTTTATGGACTTAATCAATTAACTGAAAAAGAAATTCTTGAAAAAACTAACATTAATAATACTGTAAAAATATGGGAAATAAAAGAAAGTGATGTAGAAAATACTATTAGAACTAATTACAATATAGTAGAAAGTGTCAGTGTAGATGTTAAATGGTTACAAACAATAAACATTAATATAAAAGAAAGAAAAATATTAGCGCGTGAAAAAAATGAAAATGGAAGTTATAGTTATATTTTAGATAGCGGAGATTTATATGAAAATAATATGATAAATGAATATAATGTTCCAATAATTGAAAATATAGCAAAAGATGAAAACATAAAAAAAGAATTGCTAAAAAATTTATTTGAGTTAAAACAAGAAATATTAATTCAAATTTCAGAAATAGTAGTACCTAAAGAAGATAGTTCGACATCTATAATATATATGAAAGATGGTCAAAAAGTAAAAGTAAATAGTGTTAATTTCTCATCTAAATTAAATTATTACAATGAAATGGCAAAACATATTGAAGAAAAAAGCAATACAACTTTGAATTTAGTAAATGGAGCATATTTAGAAACTAATCAAACAGTTATTGAAAAAGAAAATAAAATAAAACAAATATTAGCACAAAGTAATAATCCAAAAATTATAACAGAAAATAATATTATAAATTCAAATACAAACACAAATGATAATACATCAACAAATACAAATCAAAATACTACTGAAACCCAAAAAAGTCAATAAAATACAGTGAAAAAAAATAAAATTAATATAAATAATAAAAAAAATTAAAATTTTTTAGAAAATTTTAATTTTTTTTTTATATTTTGATATTTTTTTTATAAAATTTATGTTATAATATCAAGGTATAATAAATTGGTGTAGTAGTGCCAATTTTAATATATTAATTACAAAAATTAGGAAATTTTAGAAAGGAGTGTTTGACTTGAGTTCGCAATTGTATACTGCACTTGATTTAGGATCATCAAGTATAAAAGTAATTATTGCAGATGTAGTATATGAAAAATTAAATATATTAGGTGTAGGAATTGTTAAAACAAATGCAATTAAACGAGGAAATATAGTTGATGTAGAAACTGTAGCACGTGATATAGAAAAAGCTTTAGAAATCGCAAAACAAGAAGCAAATAAAGATATACGCTCATTATACGTAGCTGTTCCAAGTATCCACACTCATATTAAAAAAAGTGTAGCAGAAATAAAATTTGATAATAAACATGATATTGATGGAAGAGATATTGAAGAAGTAATTGAAGAAGCTAAAATTTTGCCATTACCTAGAGAAAGAGAAGTTATTCAAATTATTCCAGATTATTATAGAATTGATGATATTGAAAAGATAACACAACCAAAAGGAATGACAGGTCATAATTCTTTTGAAGTAACAGGAAATAGAGTTTTAACTTCAAAAACACATCTTCATACAATTTATAAAAGTATAGAAAAATTAAGATTAGATTGTAACGAAACATTTGTTTCTTCTCATGCACTTGGAGAATTGTTATTAAGTGATGAAGAAAAAGATTATGGTTCTGTTATTATAGATATTGGATCTGGAATAACAACAGTGAGTTATTTTGAAGATAATATTCTTCAATTGTCGCAAACTATTGACTTAGCAGGTGAAGATATTACAAGAATGATATCTGATGTTTTAAATGTTTCTATGAAGAGAGCAGAAGAAATAAAAGTTACTCAAGGACATAGCTTTTATGATATGGCATCAGATGATGTTATAATTCACATTGATAATTTGGAAGAAGACGAAGAACCTTATACACAAAAAGAGCTTGCAGATTATATTGAGGAAATAGTTGAAGAAATTATCCTTAGATCATTTGATGTTTTAAGAAAAGCTGGAATTAATAGAGTAAAAGGCAATGTTGTATTAACAGGTGGAACTACTTTAATGCCAGGTGTTCTTGAATTAACCAGAGATATGCTTAAAAAGATGAATGTTCGCATAGGAACTCCAAAAATAATTGGAGCAAACTCTCCAGAGTTGTCAGTAGCAGTAGGTACATTAACTAGTAGCTATAATATTGAAACACTATTTGGATATCAAAGTTTTGGAGATGCATTATTAGTGAATCAAGATACAAATTCAATATTTGAAAATGTAGAATCTGTTGAAGAAGTTTATATTTCAAATAAAAATACAAAAGAACAAGAAGACTACTATGAAGAAGACGATTATTATGAAGAAGCTTACGAAGATGATAATAGAAATGGTGGTATTTTTGGAAAAATAAAGAAAAAATATAGTTCATTTTTTGAATAGTCATTAGGAGGAAAAAAAGAATATGAATATGTTAGATCAAGATTTTTTACAATCAGCAGTAATTAAAGTTGTTGGTGTAGGTGGTGGCGGTGGAAATGCCGTTGACCGAATGGTAGAGAGTGGAGTACAAAATGTAGAATTTATAGCTGTTAATACAGATGCTCAAGCACTACGTCGTTCAAAAGCTGATGTAAGAATTCAAATTGGTGAAAAATTAACTAAAGGACTTGGAGCAGGAGCAAATCCTGAAGTAGGTCGTAAAGCAGCAGAAGAAACAAAAGATAAAATAGAAGCAGCATTAGAAGGTGCTGATATGGTATTTGTTACATCTGGAATGGGTGGTGGAACTGGAACAGGAGCAGCACCTATAGTAGCAAGTATAGCTAAAGAATTAGGAGCATTAACAGTAGGAGTTGTAACTCGTCCATTTAACTTTGAAGGTAAAAAACGTCAAGTACAATCTACAGCGGGTATTAATGCACTTAAAGGAGCTGTAGATACTCTTATTGTAATTCCAAATGATAGATTATTAGACATAGTAGATAAATCTACACCTATGATGCAAGCATTTGTTGAAGCAGATAATGTATTACGTCAAGGGGTTCAAGGTATTTCTGATTTAATTAATGTATCAGGAGCAGTAAATCTCGACTTTGCAGATGTAAAAGCAATTATGGCTGATCAAGGATCTGCTTTGATGGGAATTGGTGTTGCTTCTGGAGAAAACAGAGCTATAGAAGCAGCTAAAAGAGCTATATCTTCACCACTATTAGAAACTTCAATAGTTGGAGCTAAAGGTGTGTTATTAAATATTACAGGTGGGCCTTCATTAAGTTTATTTGAAGCACAAGCTGCAGCAAGTATAGTTCAAGAAGCAAGTGATGAAGAAGTTAATATGATTTTCGGAACTGTAATAAACGAAGAGTTAGAACAAACTGATGAAATTATTGTAACAGTAATTGCAACTGGATTTGATGAAGATAAACAAGAAAGAGAACTTCCACAAAGAATTCAGTCATCTACATCATTTACAAGTAATTATGGAAAAGATGAAGTTGAATCAGAAATGTTCCCACGCCCTAGAAGAACACGTAGAAGAGAACTTTAATTTTGAAATTATTAAATAATTAATAGTGATATATCACTATTAATTATTTTTTTATTGATAGTTTATATGATATATAGCATTCTTGATTTTTTTTAGTTAGCGTGCTATAATTGTGTATATTTGTATTTATTTATAATAAAAATATAAGGAGCATATACTAAAAATGTTAAAATTTTTTAAAGGCGTTGTAGCCGAAATGAAAAAAGTAAGCTGGCCTACAGGTTTTGAATTAATCAAAAAGACAGCAATAGTTATTTTCACTGTATCTTTAGTCATGGCATTTACTTATGTAGTGGATTTAGCTATATCAACAGCAATTAGATATATTAAATAAGGAGTTATAATGAGTGATACAGTAAGTAAAGAATGGTATGTTATTCATACATATTCAGGCTATGAAAATAAAGTTAAAGATAATTTAGAAAAACGTGTTGAAACGTTAGGTATGGAAGATAAAATTTTTAGAATTGTAGTTCCAGAAGAAAAAGAAATTATAACAACACCTACAGGTAAGAAAAAAGAGGTTAATAGAAAAACATTTCCAGGATACGTTCTTGT
>CAMBPW010000006.1 GCA_945869755.1 uncultured Gemella sp. | reverse complement strand
AAATAATGTTGAAGAAATATTTATTTCTGAAAGTTTTAATAAAAATTTATTCTTAGATAATAATATTAAAATTAATTATATATCTGAAAATATCTCGAAATCTTTATCTGATACAGTAAATAATCAAGGTATTTTTGCTGTTTGTAATATTATTGAAAAGAAATTAAATATAGAAAAATATAGTAATATTATTGCCTTAGATGCTATACAAGATCCAGGAAATTTAGGAACAATAATCAGAACGGCTGATGCATTCGATTTTGATTGTATTTTACTTGGCAAGGGGACTACAAGTATGTATTCTCAAAAAGTAATTAGAAGTATGCAAGGAAGTAATTTTCATATTGATTGTTATGATAATATTGATTTATGTGAAGTATTGAAAAAAGCTGATAATCATAAAATATTTGCTACTTCATTAAATAATAGCGATTATTTAGAAAATACAAATATAAATTCTACTGAAAATAATATTATTATATTTGGAAATGAAGCCAATGGAATTTCTAATGATCTAATAAAATTAGCAAATAAACTTATTAAAATAAATATGCCTGGTGAAGCAGAGAGTCTTAATGTTTCTGTATCTGCTGGAATAGTTATGCATTATTTTAAAAATATTATAAAATAAAGTTGTAATAAACTTATAAACTATGATATTATATATAATGGATATTTTATAATTAATTTGGAGGTGAAATAATGTTAAAAGTTATAGCTGTAGATAATGAAGGTATTCTGCATTCTGATTTTCCTCTTGAAAATGTTAGAGATGAAAATATATCTTGGTACTGGGTAGATTTTAATTCTCCTACTAAAAAAGAAATTGAATTGCTTACAACATTTTTTAAATTTCACGAATTATTAATTGAAGACTGTTTAACATTGTTAGAAAGACCTAAAATTGAAATTACTAGACAGCAAATATTTTTAGTATCGCATGTTTTAAAAAATATAGATTCTGATTATGAAACTTTAAATATGTTTGTAGGAAAAAATTATATAGTAACTTTTCATATGTCGCATATCAGATATATAAATAAGGTAGTTTCAAAAGTTTTACAAAGAGGAAAAGATTATACACCGCTTCATGTTATGCACATGCTTGTTTCTGAAATTGTAGAAGGCTATAATCCTCTTATTTCAAAAATTGAAAATAGATTAGACGAATTAGAAGAAAATGATGCTCATACAAAGGGTAGTAAAATAATGAACGAAGTTTTTGATTTAAGAAGTGATTTATTAAAATTAAGACGTGGAGTAATGCCTATGAGAGAATTAATACATAGGTTTTTAGTTTCAAGAAGAGTTGAAATGACAGAAAATGATAGAAAATATTTTCATGATATATATGATGATTTAGTGCAACAAACAGAGATTATAGAAGCTAATAGAGAATTAACTAGTGATATTAGAGAAAATTATATGACATATAACTCTTTTAGAACAAATAGTATAATGATGACATTGACAATTATATCAACAATATTTTTACCACTAACATTCATAGTAGGGTGGTATGGGATGAATTTTGAATATATGCCAGAAATTAAATATAAATATGGTTATTTTATTGTTTTATTTATAATGTTTTCTGTAGCGTCAGGTATGTTAATGTTCTTTAAGAAAAAAGGTTGGTTTGATATGTTTTAATATATAGGAGAATTATGTTAATTGTATTAAAATTATTACTTTTATTTACGTTTATTTTAATAATAAATAAATGTTTAATTAGAATTGATTATTCAAAAATATTTAGAAGTGGAAGTAGTAGTGAAATCTATATTCTTAATATTATAATTTCAATTGTAATAGGATATTTATTTTATAAAGCTATTTTAGAAATATATTATTTATCTTCAAATATATTATAAAAGTCATATGCAAGATATCTTGCATATGACTTTTATAATTTTCTATACACACCAACACATTCTCCGATAACTTGAACATGTCTAGTAACTATTGGCTCATAGTCAGAATTACAAGGTTGTAACAATATATGATCGGATTTTTTATAAAACTTTTTTAGTGTTGCTTCTTCACTATCGGTTAATAAAACTGCAGCTATCTTTCCATTTGATACTATAGTTTGTTTTTTTATAAAAACAATATCTCCATCAAATATACCCGCATCAATCATACTATCTCCTTTTACTTTTAAAGCAAAATCAGCTTTAGTAGATTGATCGATAAACATAAAATCTTCAAAATTTTCTTCTGCAAATATACCATCACCAGCACAAATTGTTCCCAAAAGAGGAATCTTTAATGTATTATTAATTATTTCTTCAGTTTCATAATTAGTTTCAATTTTATTTATAGATAAATTATTATGATTTGATACAATAACTTTTTCTTCTTCAATTCCTAAAAGCCAGTTTGGATTTACATCTAAATGTTTTGCTAATATAACGACTTTATCATGTTTAGGAATATATTTTCCTTTTAACCAATCACTTATTGAAGAAGGTGTAATATTTGTTAATCTCGCTAGTTCTATTTGTTTAATATTTTTTTCTTTTATACATTTTTTTAATTTTTCATGAAAGTTCATATTGCCTCCTAAAAAAGTAGTAACTAAATTATAAAGTAAACCGTAAAAAAAATCAATATTTTTTAAAAAAATTAAGAAATATTTATTTTATAGTTGATTTTCGGTTAACCGTATGATAAAATATGAATACGGAAAACTTAAAAAAGAAAATGAGGAGATATTTATGTTTATATATTGGTTAATTTGTGTATTTATTATAGTTAAAATAGGTGTGTTTTTTGAAAACAATAAAATAAAAATCGAAAAGAAAAAACATAGAAAAATATATGTTAAATAAAAACGTTTTATTCCTTTAATATATTGAAAAAAAATTTACTAAAGTATATAATTAATATATAAAATTTAGGAGGAAAACAATGAAATTAGTATTAACAAGACACGGAGAAAGTCAATGGAATCTAGAAAATAAATTTACTGGATGGGTTGATGTTGATATCACTGAAAAAGGTAAATCAGAAGCGATAGCTGGTGGGCAGAAATTAAAAGAATTAGGACTACAATTTGATGTAGCATATACATCTTATCAAAAAAGAGCTATTAAGACTTTAAATTTAATTTTAGAAGAAATGGATCAATTATGGATTCCTGTAAATAAAAGCTGGCGTTTAAATGAAAGACACTATGGAGGATTACAAGGTTTAAACAAAGCAGAAACTGCTGCAAAATATGGAGATGAGCAAGTTCATATTTGGAGAAGAAGTTTTGATGTAGCACCTCCACAAGTAACAGAAGAAGATGCTAACTATCCAGGAAATGAAGTTAGATATTCTAACATTCCTAAAGATGAATTACCTACAGGAGAAAGTTTAAAACTTACTATTGATAGAGTATTACCTTATTGGGAAAGTGATATTTCTAAAGAAATTAAAGCTGGTAAAAACGTAATTATTTCTGCGCACGGAAATAGTTTACGCGCTTTAATAAAATATCTATTAAATATTTCTGATGAAAAAATTCTTGATCTAAACTTGCCTACAGGAACACCACTTGTATTTGAAATAGATGAGAACTTAAATATAATATCAGCTCCAGAATTATTTTAATTATGAAAAAGTTTAAAATATTATTATTTATATTATGTTCATTGATTATTATTCAGGGATGTAATAAAAAAAATAAATTGACTGAACAGGAAACAAATTATATAATTTCAAATATTAGTGTAACCAACTTAGATAAAACAGAAATTGATATAAGCAAAAATGAAATTTTTCTTTACATTAAAGAAGAATTTATATTTGATGAAGATATAAATTATATTTTAAATTCTATAACTTTTGAAAATGAAAAGGGTATTTATTCGTTAAATTCTGAAAAATTATCAAGTAAAAATTTAATAGTTAAAATTATATCTATAGAAAATAAAAATGAAATAATTATAAATACTACTACTTTACCAAATTTTCAAAAAAATATTGTTACTAATAAATATTCTGAAAATTATATAAAAAATAAAACTAAAAATATTGCTAATAATATACTTAAATTTAATGAATTAGTGGGAAGGCTTGAAATAGATTTTAAACAAGATATCGATAGTAAAACTAGATTCGAGGAATTTAATGAAGTATATTTAGAAATAGTTAATAATATAAAGTATTTAGATAATATTCCATACGAAAATATAGACTATGCTAATTTTAGTAATGAAAAAAATAAATTTTCAGAAATTATAAAAATAGTTGAAATAGTAAAAATTGAGATAGATAAGGCTTATACTATGAAAAATTCTTCATTAATTAATAATCAGTATTTGAATATAAATTTACTTGACAAGTACGCTAGAGAATTAACTACAGTATAAGTATAAAAAGGTTAGGAAAAAGGTCCTAACCTTTTTAATTTTCTATAAAATCTTCTGGTATTATGTCATCCATACCGATCATAGGGTCAATTAAGTTTATATTTTTATAGTTTAAAATATAATTATTTTCTTGTGTATATTCTGTTGTTTCAATAAAAAAGTCTTTTAACATAGTATTTCTTGTTATTTCGTTATCTGAAGATATGGAATTATAAAAAACATTAGGATAACCACAAAGAAATAATTTATTTTTTGTTCTAGTAATTGCAGTATAAACTAGATTTTTATTTAACATAAAATTATAGTTATCAACTAGAGGAATTATTACATATTCAAACTCCGAACCTTGTGATTTATGAATTGAAGAGCAATATGCTAAACATATTTGAGATAAATCTTGTTTTTCATATGTTACAAAATTATTATCATAATCAATAACAATTTTATAAACATTATTTTCTTTATAAATATCATAAACTATTCCTATATCTCCATTAAAAATGTTATCTTCAGGTCTATTAACAAGTTGCATAACTCTGTCGTCTAGTTTGTAAATATTTTCACCATAATCAATAAAAATTTCATTGTCGTTAAAATTTTCTTGAATAATTCTATTTATTTCATTTATTCCGTAAGGACCTTTATATATAGGAGCGAGTATTTGTATTTTATCAATAGTGTTATTTTTATGAAGTTCAGCGTATATAGTTTTTATATTATCTAGTATTTCATTTTTTGAACAAATATTAAATTCTCTATCGTTAAATTGTTCTAAAATATCTAAATTAATATTATTTTTTATTGAATGAGATAAATCAATAATACTAGATTTTTCTTTTTGTCTAAATATTTTATTTAATTTTACAGTAGATATTATTTTTGTGTTAATTAAGTCATTCAATACATTTCCTGGGGCAATAGAAGGTAGTTGATAATCATCTCCGACAATAACTATTTTTGCTTTAGAAGATATAGCTTTAAGTAAATTTGACATTAGAAATATGTCAATCATACTAGCTTCATCAATAATTACTAACTTTGAATTTATATATTTATCAGTAGTAAATTCTTTTATATTTTCATCTTCATTAGTCCAACCAATTAGTTTATGGATTGTTGATGAATAAAATCCTGTACTTTCTGTCATTCTTTTTGCTGCTTTACCAGTTGGCGCACATAATGTAATTAAATTTTTATTTGTATCTGTTAGTTCGGAATAGCTATAATTGTTGATTATTTGGAATATTTTAATTATACCTAGCAAAATAGTAGTTTTACCAGTACCAGGGCCTCCAGTAATAATAGAAAAATTCTTATTTATAGCATTTTTTATCGCATCAATTTGAGTTATATCATATTTTATATTTAATTCTTTTTCAATTTTTTCAATATATTTATCAAATAATTTATCTTCTATATTATTTTCATTTTCGTTATTAATTCTATTAATTATATTATTGTATATTGAATATTCTGAATAAAAAATTTCAGGTAGAAAAATATCATCATTTTTAGAAATTAATTTTCCTGTATCTAAACAATATTCTAAAGCTAATAAAATATCTTCTTTTTCGATTTTTTCACTTCTAGATTTGTAAAGAACATTAAATGAATGATATAATAAATTATTTTCTTTTATAAAAGTATTCCCAGTGGTATAACAATAATTACTTATAGTATAAATTATTGCAGAAGAAATTCTATATTTATCTGTACTAGATATTCCTACTTTTTCAGCAATTTTATCAACGGTGTAAAAACTAATACCTTTTATATCGTCAATTATTGAGTAAGGATAGTTGTTAATAATATTTAATGTATTACTTTTATATTTATTATAAATTTTCATTATTTGATTGCTACTTAAATTAAATTCATTTAATTTAAGTAATATATCTTGAGTGTGCTTATTAGCTATTATTGTATTGTATATAATTTCTTTTCTATTGTTTGGTATATTTTTTATTTCAAAAAATTTTTCTTTATTATCATATATTATATTTAAACAATCTAAACCTAATGTATCCACAATAATTTCAGCAGTTTTTTTTCCTATACCTTTAAAATTAGAACTAGATAAATAAGATATTATAGCTTCTTTATTTTGTTTAATAATTTGTTCTACAGCTATTGCAGATAATTGTTTCCCATATTTTTTATGTTCTACAATTTCTCCTTTAAATAAATATAATTCATCTTCAATAAAATTTATTTCATTAAAAGTTCCAACTACAGATATGTAATCCCCATCAATAAAATCATAATCTTCATTTAAAAAAATTGACAAAATATAATAATTATTTTCTTTATTATGAAAAATTATTTTATTTAGATATCCTTCAATATTAATCATAAAATACCTCTAAAAAATGTTAATTTAATATTATAATAATATTTATTTATTGTCTAGTAATATTATATTTATGTTACAAAAAATTTAATATAATGCAACATTTATTATTCTATGATATAATTATTAAGTTAAGGAGGTAAGTGAATAAGTGGTAAAAGTTTGCGAAATACACAACTATATAAAAATTTTAGCAGATGAAACATTAGCTGAAAACTGGGATAATGTAGGTCTTATCCTAGGAGATGAAAACCAAGATGTAAATAAAATATTGATTTGTTTAGATGTAACTAATGATGTAGTAGACGAAGCTATATTAAAAAATGTTAATTTAATAATATCACATCATCCATTAATTTTTAAAGGATTGAAAAAAATTAACTATTCTGATTTCAAAGGTAAAATAATACAAAAACTAATAAAAAATGATATTTCTGTTATTTCAGCTCATACAAATATAGATTCTGCAGAATTAGGACTTAATAACTACTTAGCAAAGTTATTAAATTTTCAAAATATAGAAGTCTTATTTAAAAATAATTATAATGAGTTTTCGGGACTTGGCAGAATAGGAACTTTAGAAAAAGAATATACTATTGATGAGTTTATTACTTATATTAAAAATAAATTAGATATTAATTTTGTAAAATTAATAAAAGGGAACACAAATTTTATAAAGAAAGTAGCTATATTAGGAGGAAGTGGCGGAAATTATTTTTATAATATTCCAGATGTAGACGTATATTTAACAGGAGATGTAACTTATCATATAGCACAAGATGCAATAGAAATGAAAAAAAATATAATAGATATAGGACACTTTGCAGAAAAATGTGTAAAATATCTTATAAAAGAATATTTAGAGCAATTAGAAATGGCTAGTAATTTTGAAATTATTTTGTCAAGTGTAGAAAGAGATCCTTTTGAAATAAGGTAAATTTAGGAGGTTATTATGTCAAAAGCAACTCCAACAATGGAAGACTATATTGAAGTAATATATTCACTAATGGACACTAAAGGTTATGCACGCTCTGCTGATATAGCAGAAAAATTAAATGTATATCCTTCAGCTGTTACAAAAATGGTAAAAAAGCTTGATTATGAAGGCTATATAATTTATGAAAGATATAGAGGAATTGCATTAACTCAAAAAGGGAAAAATATGGGTGATTATGCATTAAGAAGACATAATATTTTAGAAGAATTTTTGTCTGTAATAGGTGTTAAAGATAAAAACATATATGAAGAAGTTGAAGGAATTGAGCATCATTTAAGTAGAGATTCTATTAATAAAATTCAATTAGTTATGGAATACTTAAAAAAAAATAATTACAGTGTTAAGTAGGTGAATGTATTGGCTGATAAAGAATATTTAAAATTATGTGAACATATATTAGAAAATGGTTCTTATAAAGAAGATAGAACAGGAGTAGGTACTAAGAGTATATTTGGTTATCAAATGAGATTTGATCTTAATTCAGGATTTCCATTATTAACTACAAAAAAAATAAACTTTAATTTAGTATGGTCAGAACTATTATGGTTTATAAAAGGAGATACAAATATAAAATTTCTTTTAGAACATAATAACAATATTTGGAATGAGTGGGCTTTTAAAAAGTGGATTGAAAGTGAAGAGTACACTGGAATTGATATGACTAATTTTGGTCATCGTGTTCTTATTGATAGTGATTTTGTAGAAAAATATAGAAAAGAAATGAATAAGTTTAAAGAAAGAATATTGACAGATGAAATGTTTTCTAATAAATATGGAGATTTAGGAAATGTTTATGGAAAACAATGGAGAAATTTTAATGGAATAGATCAATTGAAAAATGTTATTGATCAAATAAAAGAAAATCCTTATTCACGTAGATTGATAGTTTCGTCATGGAATCCAAAAGAAGTAGACTCTATGGCTTTACCACCTTGTCATACTCTATTCCAATTTTATGTTAAAGACAATAAACTTAGCTGTCAGTTATATCAGAGAAGTGCAGATGTTTTTTTAGGAGTACCATTTAATATTGCATCTTATTCTTTACTAACAATTCTCATTGCTAAAGAATGTAATTTAGATTTAGGTGAATTTGTACATACTATTGGCGATGCTCACATTTACAGTAATCATTTCGAGCAAGTAAAAACTCAGATGACAAGAGAACCGTACGAATTACCTACAATTAAAATTTCTGAATTCAACTCAATATTTGATTTGAAAATTGATGATGTAATGTTAGAAAATTATCAATCACATCCGTTTATAAAGGCCCCAATAGCAGTATAAGGAGATAATATGATATCATTAATAGTAGCATACGATAAAAATAGATGTATAGGAAATGATAATACTATACCTTGGCGATTAAAAGCTGATATGAAAAGAGTAAAAGAATTGACTACAAATCAAACTATTATAATGGGAAGAAAAACTTTTGAAAGTATAGGTAGACCGTTACCTAATAGAGTTAATAGAATATTGACTACCAATTTTAATTATGTTGTAGATGGTGCAGAAGTTTTCACTTCAGACATAAAAATATTATCTAATGTAACTACAGATAAAATATTTATTTTTGGGGGAAGTAAAATATATGAACATTTCATTGATAAAGTAGAAGAAATGTTTATTACAGAAGTAGATACTAATATAGAAGGAGATAGTTATTTTCCGGAAATTGACCTAAGTAGTTGGGAATTAATTAGTTCTGAGCAATTTTATAAAGATGAACATAATGAATATAATTATAAATTTTTACATTATAAAAAATAAATAGGAGGGATTTATTTGGCAAATTTTGAGAAAACAGATATTTTTGAGAAAAGTGAATTTAATAGAGAATATATTAATATTTTACTTAAAGATGTTATTGAAATAATAAACAATAAAGGATATAATCCTAAAAATCAATTAATGGGGTACATAAAAACAAATAATCCTGTATATATACCTAGAGATAATGGAGCAAGAGATAAAATTACTAAAATTTCAACAGATGAAATTTTGGAATTTTTATTAGAAAACTTTATGAAGGAGAAATAATGTCTTTTACAAGAATAATGGGTCTTGACTATGGAAGTAAAACAATTGGTGTAGCTATAAGCGATCCTTTAAAAATTACAGCGCAAGGAATTGAAATATTAAATATAAATGAAAATATTAAAGATTTTAAAATTAAGCGTCTAAAAGAGTTAATTGTTGAATACAACGTAGAAAAAATTGTAGTAGGTTTACCTAAAAATATGGATAATTCAATTGGTTTTAGAGGAGAGGCTACTTTAAATTTTGTTGAAATATTAAAAAATAAAATAAAAAATGTAGAAATCATTTTACAAGATGAAAGACTATCAACAATTGGAGCAGAGAGGGTTTTGCTAGAAGCAGATGTTTCAAGAAAAAAAAGAAAACAAGTTATTGATAAATTAGCAGCAACAATTATATTACAAACATATTTAGATAAAACAAAATAAAATAATTAATTTAGGAGAAAATAAAATGATAGAAAAAGATTTAGAGAAGTTAAACATTGGAATGGACGAAGAAGTTTACACACTTTGTGATGAAAATGGAGTAGAAAAAGAATATAGAAAGATATTAGAATTTCAAAATCCTACAAATGAAAAATTATATTATATATTTGCAGAAGAAGAAAAAATAGAAGATGAAGAATTAAATATTTTTCCTATGGTATGTATCGAAGAAGAAGATAGTGTAAGATTTGAACCTGTAGAAACAGACGAAGAGTTTGATATGATAGAAGAAGTTCTAGATATTTTATATGCAGATTCTGAGGAGAATGAATAATATACTATGAAAGAAGATAAAATACGAAGAAGAGAAGAATTGAGAAATAAAAATAAACAATATAGGAAATCAAAAGATTTTATACCTATGCTACTAACATCAATTATGATATTTTTTATTCTATTGCTTTCTTATTCATATTATCTAACTACAGCTGTAGATAATAAAAATTCAGATAAAATAACTATCGAGATAAAAGAGAGTTATGGTAGTAGTGCAGTAGCTGATGTTCTTTATAACAATGATTTAATTAAAAGTAGGTTAATGTTTAAAATATATTCAAAAATTACTTCTAATAGCCAATTTTACGTTGGGAAATTTGATATTAGTAAAAATATGAATATATCTGAAATACTATCTGAGCTAACAGATCAGACAAAAGCAAAATCTAGTAAACCATTAGTTATTATTGAAGGAGAAAATATTTTAAAAATTTCATCAAAAATAGAACAATTTACAGAAATTAAATCTGAAGATTTTATAAACAAAGTAAATGATGAAGAATTTATAAATAAGTTAAAAGAAGAATTTCCTGAATTAATAACAGATAGATTAAAAGATAAAAATATAAAATATAAGTTAGAAGGTTATTTATTCCCGGCAACATACAGTATTGATAATACTAATAGGTCAAATGTAGAAGCTTTGATAAGAGAAATGATAAAAACAACTAATGCACGAGTTTTACCACTATTTGAAAAAAATAGTAAACAATGGAATATATCAGGTGTAGAAAAAACTATAGATATACACGATTATATTACTATGGCTAGTATATTAGAAAAAGAATCTACTGCAACAACAGATAATAATGGTATTGCAGGTGTATTTTTAAATAGATTAGCAGTAATAATGCCGTTACAAACAGATCCTTCTGTTTATTATAGTTTAGGAAAAACATCAGGGGATTTAACATTTGCTGATTTACAAAATACAGATCCATATAATACATATACAAATTATGGGTTACCACCAGGACCTATATCTTCGCCAAGTGCTATTTCATATGACGCATTAAATAACGCTACTAAGCATGAGTATCTATTCTTTTTAACAGATAAAGATGGAAAAGCATATTTTGCAAAAACTTTTGCAGAACATGAAGAATTAGCACAAAAATATGTATCAGGATATATAAAAAGCAACTAATAAATAATTTTAAAGTAAAATTTATTAAAATTAATAAATTTTACTTTTTTTTCTTTTTTTATTTGATATAATAATATTGAATATAATATCTTGAAAGGAATGTAAATAATGAAAATTTCGGTTATAGGCGCAGGAAGTTGGGGAACAGCATTATCACAAGCTATATTTGATAATAATCATAAAGTGTTAATATATTCTAGGAGTGAAACTGTCAGAGATGAAATAAATAATTTTCACTCAAATAAGAAATATTTAAAACAATCAAATCTACCTTTAGGAATAAAAGCAACAAGTTCGCTAGAAGAAGCTGTAGACTTTGGAGATGTGTTAATTTTAGCAGTGCCAACCAAAGCTATGCGTGCAGTTTGTGAAGAAATTAATAAATATTTGAAAAAACCAAAATTTTTTATTCATGTATCAAAAGGTTTGGAAATGGACACTAATTTAAGAATGTCTGAAGTAATACAGAGTTGTATTTCTAGTAAAAACTTAAAAGGAGTAGGAGTATTAAGCGGTCCATCTCATGCGGAAGAATTGATATTAAGACATCCAACAGTTGTAGCAATTGCTTCAGAAAATGATGATTTGAATACTATTGCCAAACAAATATTTCAAAATGACTATTTTAGAATTTATGTAAATAAAGATATTATAGGAGTAGAAATAGGAGGAGCATTAAAAAATATTATAGCTGTAGGATGCGGTATTATTGATGGCATGTCATTAGGAGATAATGCCAAAGCTGCATTAATAAATAGAGGACTAATTGAAATAATTAGAATGGGCAAAAAATTAGGAGCCAATGAATTAACTTTTTTAGGATTAGGAGGAATAGGTGATTTGATTGTTACTTGTACTTCTGTTCATTCTAGAAATTATAATTGTGGACTATTAATTGGTAAAGGAGATTCTTTAGAAGAAGCAGTTTCAAAACTAAATATGGTAGCAGAAGGTGTTAGAACAGCAAAAGTATGCTATTTTCTTTCTAAAAAATATAATGTATATATGCCTATAACTGAAAATATATATAAAGTATTGTATGAAAATATGTCGTTAAATGAATGTATGAAAAATCTTATGACTGGTATAACTTCAGAAGAATTAAATAAATTTGAGTAAAATTTAATAAAAATTTAAAATATTTATAATAAATTTAAATAAAAGCTTGCTAAATTAATATTATTGTGGTAATATTTAATAAGTAAAACGGTATAGCCGTTACAAACACTATGGAGGTAAATTTATTAATGAATAAATCAGAATTAATTTCACAAGTAGCTGAAAAAGCTGGATTACAAAAAAAACAAGCTGCTGCAGCAATTGAAGCATTTGTAGCAACTGTTGAAGAAACTTTAGCAAAAGGTGAAAAAATCCAAATTATTGGATTTGGTAATTTTGAAGTAAGAGAAAGAGCAGCTCGTAAAGGAAGAAATCCACAAACTAACGAAGTTATTGAAATCGCAGCTAGCAAAGTTCCAGCATTTAAAGCAGGAAAAGCTCTTAAAGATGCAGTAAAATAATAACCAAATAATCAAAGTTACTGATTTATCAGTAACTTTATTTTTATAAGGAGGATATTTTGAAAAATAAAAAAGAATCTATAAAATTAATAGAAAAGCTACTTATTAATATAGGGGAAGATGTAACTAGAGCTGGACTTGTTGATACTCCTAAAAGATGTGTAAATATGTATGAAGAATTATTATCTCAAACAGGAGTAGATCCAAAGTATGAAATTAATACATTTTTTGAATCTGAGAATGAAGAAGCTATTTTGGTAAAAGATATACAATTTTATTCTTTGTGTGAACACCATATGTTACCATTTTATGGAGTTTGTCATATTGCATATGTTCCAAGCAATAAAAAAATAACAGGACTTAGTAAATTAGCTCGTTTAGTAGAAAGTTCTAGCAGAAGATTACAAATTCAAGAAGATATGACGCTTATGATTGCCAATGCACTTGAAGAACAGCTTTCTCCTAAAGGTGTATATGTCATTATTGAAGCTGAACATATGTGTATGGCTATGAGAGGTATAAAGAAAATAGGTTCTAAAACGGTAACTAGTAAAAAGACAGGAATATTTTTAGAAGATAAAGATTTAGTAAAGGATATAGAATATAAAATAAAGTTGTGATGAACTATGAAAGAGATTAATTATATAATAATAAGAGCGGAAGAAAATAATGTAAAAATAATAACAAAGAAGAATAATAACGAAGAAAATTTAGATATTATTAATATAGGTGAAGTATTAATTATAAATATAAATGACAACATAATTAATTTTAAAATAGTAGGAAAGGCTCGTATAATTTCTAAATTAGATCCAATTATATCAGAGTAACTATAATATTTGAGTATTTAGGAGATTAAATTTTTATGATTAAACCAATTTTCGATAATGTAATTGTAAAAAAGATAGAAGAAAAAACTTCTACCAATAGTGGTATTTTATTAAATACAAATATAAATGATAATGTAAATATAGGAGAAATATTTTCCATAGGAGAAGCAAGCGTCTTATCTATTGAAAATGGTGGAGAATTAAAAAAAGGAGATAAAGTAATTTTTTCTGATAATTACAAAAAAATTGAATATAAAGGAGAAAATTATTATATTTTGAATGAAGAAGAGTTATTAGCTATTTTACAATAAGGAGATTATTTAATGAGTATAAAAGAAATAAAATTTTCAGAAGATGCACGTCAATCAATGAAAAATGGTGTCGACAAGCTAGCGAATGCAGTAAAGGTAACTCTAGGTCCAAAGGGACGAAATGTCATATTAGATAGAAAATTTGGAGCACCATTAATTACTAATGACGGAGTTTCGATAGCTAAAGAAATTGAACTTGAAAATCCTTATGAAAATATGGGAGCAAAACTAGTTGCTGAAGTAGCTAGTAAGACTAATGAAATAGCAGGAGATGGAACTACTACTGCAACAATTTTAGCACAAGAAATGATAAATGAAGGATTAAAAAATGTAACTTCAGGAGCTAATCCAATTGGCATAAGAAAAGGAATGGAATTAGCAGTAAAAGTAGCAGTAAAAAAATTAAAAGAAATTAGTGTTGTTGTAGATTCTAAAGATAAAATTGCTCAAGTTGGTTCTATATCATCAGCAGATGAAGAAATTGGAAAATTCATATCAGAAGCTATGGAACTTGTAGGAAGTGATGGAGTTATTACAATAGAAGAATCACAAAGTTTTGAAACAACATTAGAAATTGTAGAAGGAATGAAAATAGATAGAGGCTATATTTCACCATATATGATTTCAGATACTGAAAAAATGATTTCTAATTTAGAAAATCCATTTATTTTAGTTACAGATAAAAAAATAGTAAATATTCAAGAAATTTTACCTTTACTAGAAGAGGTAGTTAAACTTAATAAACCGTTAGTTATTATAGCAGATGATTTTGAATCTGAAGCTATACAGCAATTAGTAGTTAATAAACTTCGAGGAGTGTTCAATGTAGTAGGTATAAAAGCACCAGGGTTTGGAGAAAGAAGAAAAGCAATATTAGAAGATATTTCTATATTAACAGGAGCAAAATTAGTAAGTTCTGATTTAGGATATGAACTTAAAGATGTAAATTCAAGTATGCTAGGAACAGCAAGCAAAGTTAATATTTCTAAAGATAATACAGTAATAGTAGATGGAAAAGGTAACAAAGAGGAAATACTATTAAGAGTTGCTCAAATTAAATCTCTATATTCAGAATCAAATTCAGAGTTTGATAAAGAAAAATTAAAAGAACGTCTTGCCAAATTGTCAGGAGGTGTAGCAGTTATTAAAGTAGGTGCAGCTACTGAAGTAGAATTAAAAGAAAAAAAATTAAGAATAGAAGATGCGTTGAATGCAACTAAAGCAGCAGTAGAAGAAGGAATTGTAGCTGGAGGTGGAACGGCTCTACTACAATTAATATCTGAAATAGAAAAAATTTCTGCTGATGGCGATGTTAAAACAGGTATAAATATTGTAAAAAAATCATTAGAGGCACCTGTACGCCAAATAGCAGAAAATGCAGGCGTTGAAGGTAGTGTAATAATATCGAAATTAAAAGAAGTTGAATTAGGAATAGGATATAATGCTGCTACTGGTGAGTGGGTAGATATGATTAAATCAGGAATAGTAGATCCTACAAAAGTAACACGCTCTGCACTACAAAACGCAGTTAGTATATCAAGTCTATTTTTATCAACAGAAGCTGCTGTCGTTGATATAGAAAAAAATATTGATAATAGCCAAATGCCGATGATGTAATAAAATAACTATTTGTATCCTAAATGGGAATAAATATTTACTTAATTGAATATTTAATTTATTTGTTAAAATTGACATATAAAATACTTAGATTTGTCAACTAACGGATTAAATGTAATATTTTCTTTTTAGAGTAAATAGATACAGTATATACATTGATTATTTAAATTGAATATATGGAGGGATAATAAGTGCTTAGTAAGTCTATGTTTATAATTATTAGTAATATTTTAGTAGTTATTGTTTTTAGAATATATAATAACTATAGATATAATAATAAAATTTTTAAGCCTTATGATTATTATATAAATGTAACAAATATAAGTCTATATCCTAAAAATATTGATGGTCTTAACATAAAATATGTTGATAAAGGTAGATTTCAAGGATTTCATATCATTCCAGATAATAAAATTTATAAGGGGGTTGTTGTTTGTTATGGCGGTTCAGAGGGCAGCCCTAATTTTGAGAATGCAGTACGTTTAGCAAGAATAGGATATGAAACACTTGCAGTGTTTATGTTTGGAATGAAAAACCAACCTAAGACATTAGTTCAAATTCCTTTGGAGCAATTTGAAGATGTGCTATTGTATATTAATGAAAATATTAAATATCATACACCTATTACAGTTTTAGGAGTATCTAAAGGAGCGGAGTATAGCTTGCATTTAGCAACCAAATATAAAGAAATTTCTAACTTGATTCTTATTTCTCCTTCTGCTTATACATTTGCAGGATTAGACTTTAGTAATTATGGATCATCTTGGACGTATATGAATCAGGAATTACCATTTATTGATTTGAAAAAAATATCTTTCTTTGCATTAACTAAATGTATTTTTCTTCCAATATTATTTAAGTCACCAGTTTGTTATAAAGAAATATATGATAGTGCATTAAGAAAAGATATGAAAAAATATACAAAGTTAATACCAGCTCAAAATGTTCAAGCAAATATCTTGATGATTACTGGTGAAGATGATCAGATGTGGGGAAGTTATGAAATGGCAAAGATTATCAAAAATCAAAACAAAAAAGCTGAGCTTATTTCTTACAAAAATGCAGGACATATTTTTGTTGGAGAAGGTGTTATGGATAATAGGGGAACTAAAATTATGATAGGTGGAAATGCAGAAGGTAATAATAAGGCTAATATTGATAGTATAAAAGTGATTGATAGATTTTTGGAGAAAAATCATCCGAAATTGTAAATAGTAAAATAAGGTTGGCAGTTTTAATAAAAAAATGTTTACTAATAGTTTAGTAAACATTTTTTTATTGATTTAATTATATTAATAATATTTTCATTATCTAAACAAGAGAATGCAATACGTATATGTGATTCGTCCATAGCATATACACCAAAATGATATTCATACAATAATTTTTTTCTAAAATCTTCTGCATTTATTTTATTAGGCAACTTTATTGTGAAAAAATAACCAGAATTAAAAGGTAATATTTTTACTAAAGTATTTAATTTTTCTTTATTAATTATTTCTTTTAATAATTTATATCTTTCTAAAATAATTTTATCATTATTATTTTTTTCGTCTATTGCTTTATCATTTGTTAAAATTTTTTCTGTTATTTTTTGTGCTAATGTAGAATTTGAAGATGTAGAACTTCTTAAAAAACCTTGAACTTTATTTTCTATTTCAATTTTTAAATTTGAATTTTTTGTATAGAATGTAACAAATCCTAATCGTAGTCCCCAAGAATAAAATTCTTTAGTAATACCGTCTAATTTTGCTATAAGACAATTTTCACAATCTACTAAAGTATGCATACTATTCAAAGTAGAATTATTATGATTTTCTTCAAAAAATAGTCCGAAATATGCATCATCACAAATAATAATTATTTTTTTATTTTTATTTTTATTTGTAAATTGTTTTATTATATTTGTTAATTTTTCAAATTCTTCAGTAGAAGGTGTGTATCCTGTAGGATTATTAGGGAAATTTAATAAAATAGTAATTTTATCTTCTTTAATATTATTTAGTATAAATTCAATATTTTTTAAATCATATTTATTATCTTCAAATTGGTTGTATTTGTAAATATTGTTTTTAAGTTTTATTGTAAAAATTTGAAGATAGTTAGCCCAAAATAAATCAGGTAATAATAAAGCATCGCCTTTTTGAGAAAATAAATTTGCTACTGTATCTATTGCTTGTGTTATTCCAGTAGTCGCAATAGGAGTAGATAAGTAATCAGGATTTATATTTTTATTTTCTTTAATAATTTTTTCTTTCCATAATTTTCGTATATTGTCAGTACCTGTTGTAGGAGAATATGGTAAATATTCAAAAAAGTTTAAATTTTTAATTATTGATTCTATTTCTTTAATCTTCATTACTTTTCCATTTTCTGTAGCCATTCCAATGGTAGCATTTATTGCACCATCAACGGAATTTGTTTCTTTTGATTGAATGAGTACGTCTGGTGGTAATATCATATCTTTACCAAGTTTTGAAAAAAAGCTCATAAGTTTGCTCCTTAATATTATTAGTTACTTATTATTATAAATTTATTTTTTTAAAAAATCAAATTAATTTTGAGTTGCTTTAGTTTATTTTATAGAGTAAAATAGGTATATGTTATAGTTTGTTAGGAGAAATTATGCAACAATATTTTATAAATGAGAAATTTGAAAATAAAAATTTTATTTTATCAAAAGAAGATAGTTTTCATATTGTGAAAGTTATGAGAAAAGAAGTTGGTTCTAAAATTTTTATAGTTTTTTTAGAAAGTAAAAAATATATTTGTAATATTGTAAAGATTGAAAATAATATAGTAACTATTAATCCTGATACAGAAGTTATTAATAATACAGAATTAGAAGTAGAAATTACGGTAGCAATACCTCCATTAAAAAATGATAAATTGGATTATTTAATTCAAAAAATGACTGAATTAGGAGTTTCAAATATAATATTGTTTAATTCTGAACGTAATATTTCAAAAATAAAAGAAGATAAAATAGAAAGCAAATTAAGCAGATTCAAAAAAATTTTGAAAGAAGCATCAGAGCAATCAAAGAGATTGATAATTCCCAATATTAGTTATGTTAAGAGTATTAGTGAATTAGTTGATATTTCAAAAGATAATGATTATAAAGTAGTTGCATATGAAAATGAAGCTAGCAACTTAGAGAACATTAATTTTAAATCAATTTTAAATGATAATTTGAAAAATAAAAAAATAATTTCTATTTTTGGTAGTGAAGGAGGACTTTCAAAAAAAGAAATAGACTATTTTATAGAAAATAATTATTCGTTAATAGGATTAGGTAAAAGAATTTTAAGAGCTGAAACTGCACCTCTTTATTTTTTAAGTTGTGTAGGATATTTTTCAGAAATAAATTAAGTGAGGAAAAAATATGACATTTAATCTAACTGCAAGAGAAATATATGAAAAAGAATTTAAAAAGAGTAAAGATAAAGGGTATGATATTGAAGATATCAATAACTATTTAGATTTAATTATAGAAGATTATATGAAATTTGAAAAAGCATTAATAAAATTAAAAGAATTAGAGATAGAAAATCAGAATTTGAAAATTAAAATTAGTGCTTTAAAATCTTCTGTAAAGCAACAAGAAGTTATTCACCAACCAAATACAGGCAATGTTGATATTTTAAAGAGAATTTCAAGATTAGAACAAGCTGTGTTTGGTAAAAATAATGATTAAGAGGATAAAAAGTAATGAATATATTACAAATTATATCTGGTGGTATTTCTGCATATAAAGCAGTAGATATAACTAGTAATTTAGTAAAAAAAAATCATAATGTAAAAATTATATTAACAAAAAATGCAACTAAATTTATTACTGAATTAACTTTTCAAACAATTTCTAAAAATAAAGTTTACACAGATACGTTTGAAGAAATTAATGAAACGGAAATACAGCACATAGATTTAGTTAAGTGGGCTGATAAGATAATAATCGCTCCTGCTACAGCAAATATAATAGCTAAAATTGCTAATGGAATAGCTGATGATTTATCTAGTTCTTTGATGCTAGCGGTAAAAGATTTTTCTAAAGTTTATATTGCTCCTGCTATGAATACTGCAATGTACGAAAATCCAATAACACAAAGCAATATTTTTAAATTAAAGCAACTAGGATTTAATTTTATTGAGCCTGATAGCGGACTTTTAGCATGTGGAGATGTAGGTAAAGGAAAATTACCATCATCTGAAGATATTTTAAGTGCAGTTTTAAACAATAATTTATTAGCTGGAAAAAAAGTATTAGTAACAGCAGGTTCTACAAAAGAATATATAGATCCTGTTAGGTATATTTCTAATCCTTCAAGTGGAAAAATGGGTATTGCTATTGCAGAAGAATTTGCTAAAAATGGAGCAGATGTATCTTTAATTACTTCTGCTGATTATATTTCAGAAATGAAAAATATAACTGTTATCCCAATAATTAGTGCACATGACATGTTTGTTGCAGTAAAAAAAGAATTTGAAGATGCTGATATAATTATAAAAGCTGCAGCAGTTTCAGACTATAAACCTATAATTACATATGATAAAAAAGTAAAGAAACAAGTAGGAAATATTGAAATAGAATTAGAAAGAACAGAAGATATTTTATATTATTTAGGTCAAAGAAAAAAAGAAAATCAATTTTTAATAGGATTTGCTGCTGAAACAAATGATATAATTAATTATGCTAAAGAAAAAATTAAGAAAAAGAATTTAGACTATATAATAGCAAATGACGTTTCAAAAAAAGAAATAGGTTTTGGTAGTGATAATAACGAAGTATATATTATAGATAAGTATAATAATATAAATAAAATTGATAAAACATCAAAAAGAAATATTGCAAAACAAATAGTAAATATGTTTTTATAATATAAGAAGTATAGGAGGTAGTAATATTGTTTGTAGAAGTTATAGTTGATATAAAAAATTATAATTTAGATAAAATTTTTTATTATAAAGTACCAGAGCAATATTACGAAAAAAATTTAACTGGTTATAGGGTTGAAGTCCCTTTTGCTTCAAGAATTATACAAGGATATATAATTGGTTATTCTAAAGATATTAATTTTGATAAATCGAAATGTAAATATATTAAATCAATCAAAGATGACTTTCCGGTACTAACAACTGAATTAATAAATTTATCAAAAACTTTATCAGATGAATTGTATTGTAAACAAATTCAAGTAATAGAAGCAATGCTACCTACTATATTTAAAAATAAGTATGTAGAGTATTATAAAATAATAAAATATTTAGAAATTCCTGATAAATATAAAAATCATTTTAGCAAAGAAAATTTTGTGAAAAAATCAAAATTAGACAAATTAGTTTCCAAAGATGAGATTGAATATTTAATTTCAAATAAAATAATTAAATTAGTAAGTATAAATAAAGAACAATTAAAAAAAGAACAAGATGTTTTTTTAATTTTAACAAAAGAACAAGATGATTATAATATTACAAATAAACAAAAAATACTTGTAAATTATTTAAAAGAAAATAAAAAAATTAAAAAATCAGAAGTAAAAGATAAATTAAATATTGGAGAATCTGTTGTAAAAAAATTACTAGATAAAAATATTTTAACTTTAATATATGAAGAAAAAGAAATAGAATTAGTAAAAAATATTAACAGAAATATAAATACTTTAAATAATAATCAACAAAATGTTTTTGAAAAAATAAATGCGGAATTAGGAAAAAAATATTCTGAATTTTTATTATACGGGGTTACTGGTTCTGGTAAAACAGAAGTTTACATTAATCTAATAAAAGAAGCAGTATTAAAAAATAAAGAAGTAATAGTACTTGTTCCAGAAATTATTTTAACTCCACAAATAGAAAAAAAATTTAGAAATATATTTGGAGATAATTTAGCTGTTATTCATTCAGGATTAAGCAAAAAAGAAAAATATATAGAGTGGAAAAAAATAAAGGATAAAAAAGTAAATATTTGTTTAGGGACTAGATCTGCAATATTTGCTCCATTTGAAAATATAGGATTAATAATTATTGATGAAGAACATGAATCAACGTATAAACAGGAAGAAACTCCTAGGTATAACGCAAAAAATGTAGCACAAAAAAGAGCTATAAATAATAACGCAATTTTGTTATATGCTAGTGCAACACCTTCTATAGACTTGTATTATAAATTTAAAAATTTCAACAACAATAATCTATTAATATTAAATAAGCGTTTTAATAATAAATTACCAAAAATAGATGTAGTTAATATTACAAATAAAGAAGATATTATAGTTGAAAGTTTATTAAGTGATATTAAAGAAACTATTTTGAAAAATCAACAAGTTCTTTTATTTATTAATAAAAGGGGATATACTAATTTTATAAAATGTTTTAATTGTGATCATATATTTAAATGTAAAAATTGTGATATAAGTTTAAATTATCATAAAAATAAAAATATTGTAAAATGTCATTTTTGTGGTTATACATCAAAAGTTAGAAATATGAAAAAATGTTGCAATAAACCACAGTTAGTTTCTGGAACTTATGGTATTCAAAAAGTAGAAGAATTTTTAAAAGAAAATATTCAAGATGTGAAAATTATAAGAATGGATTCAGATAATATAACAAATAAAAATTCTTATAAAAAATTACTTAAAGAATTTAAAGAAAATGGAAACATATTATTGGGAACACAAATGATTTCTAAAGGTTTAGATTTTCCTAATATTACATTGGTAGGAATATTTTCAATTGAAAATATAGTATCTTTTCCTAGTTTTAAATCAAATGAAAAATTATTTCAATTATTAGTTCAAACTGCTGGAAGAGCAGGTAGAAGTGATAAAGAAGGAAAAGTATTTTTACAAACAAATTTAACAAATGAAATAATAAATTTAGCTATTGACTATAATTATGAAGGTTTTTATAATTATGAGCTTAATAGGAGAAAATTAATAAATTATCCTCCTTTTTGTAATATTTCATTTTTATCAATAAAAGGTATTAATGAAGAAAAAGTAAAATTGGCTGCTATATCAATATTTAATTTTTTAATAAAATACTATGATAAGGAAAAAATTTTAGGACCAAATAAAAGTTTATTATACAAAATTAATAATGAGTATAAGTATAACATTATAATAAAATATAAAGATAATGAATATAATAAATTACATAAAATATTAAAATATATTTATAAATATTTTCAAGAAGAATATGAAAAAAGCAAAATTTCTATTATTATAGATAATAATGCGCAAGATTACATATAATTAAAGGAAATTATAATGATAACTATAAAAATAAATGAATTAAAAGATACTGAAAAATTAGCAAAAATAATTTCTGAAAATTTTAGAAATAAAATATTAGTAACTTTGAATGGAGATTTGGGAGCAGGAAAAACAACATTCACAAAATTTTTTGCTAAAAAATGTGGAATAAATGAGCCTATAACTTCTCCAACATTCAATATATTAAAAGAATATGAAACTATTAATAAAACTAAATTTTATCATATTGATGCATATAGATTAGAAAATAGTGAAGAAGACTTAGGATTTGAAGAAATTTTTTATGAAGATAATATTTGCGTTATAGAATGGGCAGAATTCATAGAAGATTTTTTACCGCATGAAAGGTTAGAAATAAATATAAAATGTAATTATAATAATAGAGAAGTTACAATTAATGGAATAGGAGAGTTATATAAATATATAGAAAGGATGGTTGATGAAAAATGGTACAATTAGTTATTGATGCTTCTAATAACCATCTATCTGTTTGTATTATAAAAAAAAATAAAGTATTATCAGAGATAAATACTATTTGTAAACAAAATTTATCAGAAATAATTTTACAGAAAATAAATGAATGTATAGAGAATTCAAGCGTAAAAAAGGATGATATATCTGAAATCATTGTAACAAGAGGGCCAGGATCTTATACAGCATTACGTGTAGTTTTATCTGTAGCAAAAACATTTTCTTATGTATTAAATATTCCAATAAAATTGATTTCAACATTAAAATTACAAATGTTAGGTATTAAAAACTTTTCTGGACTAGTTGTTCCTTTAATAGATGGAAGACGTAATAATGTATATACAGCTGTATATTATAAAAATGATGAAATTTTAAAAGAAGGTTATTATTCGCTTGATACATTATTTGATTTTTTAAATTTACAATTTAAACCCGTTATGTTTATTGGAAATGATATTGATAAATTTTCATATAATGATTTAAAAATAGAATACAAATTGCACTTAGAAAATATATTTTCTAAAAATATAATTGGAGCAGAAAAAATTTTAGAAAAAAGTAATTTTTATACCGCTAACCCTAGCTATTTGAGATTAACAGAAGCAGAAAGGAGTATAATAAATGATAAAAATTAATAGAGTAGATGTATCTCACTTGGATAAGCTTATAGAAATAGATCATAATAATTTTAATGATCCGTGGTCAAGAGATATGTTTGAAAAAGAATTATTGCATCCTAATTCAGAATACTATGCAATATTTAATGATGATGATATTATAGGTTTTTGTGGAGGATGGTATATTATTGATGAATATCAAATCAATAAGATTGTAATTGATAAAAAACATCAAAATAAAAAATTAGGACAGATGTTTTTAATTTATATAATGGAGCTTTATAGATTGAGAAATATTAAAAAAGCAACAATAGAAGTAAGAGAAAGTAATAAAATAGCTTTCAAAGTATATTTAAAAGCAGGTTTTGATGTTATAGGAAAACGAGAAAACTATTATCAAAATAATGGAGAAACAGCATACATTATGATAAGGGAATTTTAGTAATGAAAAATATTAATATTTTAGCTATAGAAACTAGTTGTGATGAAACAAGTGTTGCAATTGTTCAAAATGGAAAAAAAGTTTTATCAAATATTGTAAGCACACAAATAGAAACACATAAAAAATTTGGTGGGGTAGTTCCAGAGATAGCTAGTAGAAAACATATAGAATCAATAATGCAAGTTTTAACTGAAAGTTTAGAACAATCAAAATTATCATTAAATGATATAAATGCAATTTGCGTAACACAAGGCCCAGGATTAATTGGTTCTTTGCTTGTTGGTGTTAATGTAGGAAAAACGTTAAGTTATTTACTTAATAAGCCGTTAATTGCTACACATCATATAGCAGGACATATTTATTCTTGTAATATAGATAATGAAATAAAATACCCATCTATAGCATTAGTAGTAAGTGGTGGGCATACAGAATTAATTTATATACAAGATGAATTAGACTTTAAAATTATCGGTGCTACTCAAGATGATGCAGTAGGCGAAGCATATGATAAAGTGGCTAGACAATTGGACTTAGAATATCCTGGTGGTCCTAAAGTTGATGAATTATCAAATATCGGAGAAAATACATATATTTTACCTAAAGCGATGATTAACAGTGATGATTTTAATTTTAGTTTTTCTGGGATTAAATCAGCAGTTATTAACTTAGTTCATAATAGTAAACAAAAAAAAGAAGAAATAGTTAAAGAAAATTTAGCAAATAGCTTTCAAACAACTGTTGTTGATATTTTAGAATTAAAAAGCAGAAAAGCTATAGAAAAATTTAATGTTAAACAATTTTTATTAGTAGGAGGAGTAGCAGGGAATAGCTTATTACGTAAAAGATTATTAGAAATGGCAAAACAGCTAAATATAGAAATATTGATACCTAAAATGTCTTATTGTAGTGATAATGCAGCTATGATAGGTGCTGCAGGGTATTTATATTATAAAAATAAGATTTTTACTAATCCTTTAACATTAAATGCTAAATCTACATTAAATATTGAAAATATAAAAAAAGCTACTATGTTATGACCCCCAAAAGTTGGACAAACCAACTGGAGGGGTTTTATTATGTC